>NZ_JBNGPA010000007.1:0-257004 GCF_050589845.1 Carboxylicivirga agarovorans
GGCCGGTTACTTTTCATATCTTTCTTATATTGTTGAAAACTAATTTATAAAAAAGACTTAAAACCACCTCCCCTCTCCTTCGTCGAGGTACTCCTCCTTGCCAGGAGGAGAGCTGATTTACAGCTTGAAAAACACTATATATGTGAATGTTTGAATCTTTTGGAACACCAAAGGGCATCGCCCCTTGTTTTGATGTTAAGGACCTTCAGTCTTTTATGTAGATTGACTAGCTTTAGCTTAATGACATTAGCCGTGTGACTCTTGTCGCTTTATAAATTAAGCCATCCAGGTCATTCGACAATTCAACAATTGATCAGTTCGGCTCCCGATAAGCAGAAGGATAAGCAGTTCGACAGATCCTTAGCTCAACTCCTCTGCTATTAAGCTCTTACTCCTATAACTCCTTTAGTAAAATGTTTTTCTTACTATTATGCAATAGCTCATTGAACTCTTCGAGAATATCCTCAAGGTTATGCAAATGAATGGTTTCTTCAAAGTGCAGATCACGACTACCCTTGGTATCTACCATTCTGATCACATCCATTACTTTTAGCTTATTAATATCCATTGCAGGCTGATAATAGGTTTCCTTATCATCATCATTGCTTACCTCTGAGAAGACATTGCTTAAAACAAGCTCATACAGCACCTCATTTATTAACCGAATAGGTAGTTTAAGCTCATTGGATAACTCCATGTTATTAGGGGCTTTTTTACCCCTTTCAAAGCGTTTAATGACAAATGATGCAACCATAAGGATTACATGTCTCTTATAAGCGTTGCTAACCCTCCTTGTGTCAGCATCAAATTCATAGCTATCCGCATTTTGAAAGGCAAATGACAACTCGGCTCCAAGTAATACAATTAACCAGCTGGCCTGTAGCCAGATCAGGAAGAATGGCAAAGCAGCAAAGCTACCATAGATGGCATTGTAACTGGTAACCGAACTTTGAAAATGCAGGTAGCCGTATTGGAGCAGTTGAAACAGGGACCCGGATAATATTCCACCGAAAAGTGCAGCTCTGAACTTAACGCGGGTGTTGGGCATGATATACAACATCAGTGTAAAAACTATCCACACCAGCACATAAGAAGAAACATAGATCATTCCTGAAGCACCAGAGCCTTCAATACCAAAATTACGCAACTGATCCTTTACTATCACAACAGCACCACTGCTTGAGATCATAAATACCACAGCTATTAACATCAAAGAAATATAATCGCTGAACTTTCGGATAAAAGAGCGGGCGTGTTTAACTTCCCATATATCATTAAAGGAATGTTCTATGTTACCGAATACCTTCATAACAGACCAGAATAAGACTACAAGTCCAATACCTGCTATTTCACCTCCAGGTGTCCGTTCGAGGTAATTCAAAGCGAAGTCAGACACAAATTCGAGCACCTCTTCCTGTCCTTCAAGTTTGTCGGTTAATATTGCCTGTAATTTATGATCCAGGCCAAATCCCTTAGCAATACCAAAAGCCAGGGCAGCAACAGGGACAACAGATAATAAAGAGTAAAAAGTAAGCGCTGAGGCCTTAAGCTGGCATTTGTCATTGATAAAGCCTTGCACTGATATGCTTAAAATGCGAATGGTACGAATCAAAAAAAACTGCCTCTTTGAGGAGTTTTCTTTTCTTATTCGCCATATCTCTTCATTGAAAAAATGGATGATCTTAGCTATTCGTTCCTTCATTGTGTAGTGGTTTATTGAAAGAAAAAAGAAATAGCAAGTCTGTAAGCCGGGTCCTGTACTCCCGAGGGAGTGTCTATCATTTATCTAAAATAACAGTCACCTGTTACTTTTAGCGACCTACCCCTCATAACATCTTTCGAAACAGTTCGAGCAGCCCTGCTCCTTTCGGAATTATGATATACATGGTCTTGCAATCCGTAAGACGTACAACTGGGATAGTCACCTACCCCATTGGTGAGCTCTTACCTCACCTTTTCACCCTTACCCTAAGGCGGTTATTTTCTGCTACGTTACTAAACCCTCACGAGCTTCTTCCTATTCAGAAGTACGGTGCTCTGCATTGCCCAGACTTTCCTCTCCAACCTATTGATTGCAGCGATAGACCGACTTGCTATTGTGCAAAGCTACAATAAATTTTATTCAATCTTAAACGGCATGTACTTATCTAACTCAACTAAATGAGCGTCTTTGTATCCAAGTGCCTTAATGCGTTGCAGTTCCGCTTCAGCAATATCCCCTTTAAATTGCCCTGTCGTATAACGAAAAATCTTATCCTTCATACGAAACTCCATGACATCATCTATGTTTTCAAAATGCGATAAGTATACAGGGAAACGAAATGCACTCAGCTGAACTGTATATACCTTATCTGGATCTATCTTCTTTGAACTTTTTACAGAACTACCTTTAGCATAACTTCCGTCAATGGCGTATTTACGGGTATCAACAACAAAAGCCTGATCATACCCCATGGCTTTGACACTTTCAATTGCAGCTTTTGCCTCATTGTAGGAATTATACTCCCCAACACAGAAGCGCAGGTAACCGTCATCACAGCGATATTCACGCGCCATATCCACATTTCTAAAGAATTCAGGAGCCTGGGGTGGCAGTTTTAAGGCTATGATCTGAATGGCAAAGTATGGAGCCTGTGCTTCGCTCATACTTATAATTTTTTTATTTGTTCGTAACGCTTCCAGTTTATCTGCTTTAGCACCCAGACTAAACACAACTATAAAAGCATATATGATCACGTATTTTAGTTTCATTATTGACACGTTATTACCGTTACACAAGTCCTTTAATTATTCAAGTATACGCCAAACAACAACCTCAATCCGGCGGTTTATCAAGTGCTCACTGTCTGAACAGTAAACGCCACGTTTACACTTGTTTTTCAAATAGCGCTCTCCGTAACCACGAGGTATCATTTGATCATCATTAATACCTTTAGAGATCATTATCTGTTCCGCTTTTTCAGCAATGCTTTGCGAAACATTCAAGTTGTTATACCTGTTACCTTTTGCTTCCGTATGACCGTTTAACTTTACGACAATATTCGGATTCTGCAATAAATAAGTAGCCAATTCATCCAATACGGCCAGTCCTTCTTTTGTAATTTCATTGCCTTCATAAGGAATGATCATTGTACCTATATCGTCTAAAACATCATCTTTGAATATAGGTGTCAGGCTTAAACCATTGTTATTGATATCTTCGATTTCCATGATATTAACTATCATTCGCTTGGAATTAAATTCACCTCCTTTTGAGAATTTAATTTCAAACTCCTGATCGTCTTTCTTGTATTCATCAGGGATAACAATCGACACTCTTCCATCTTCTCCACTAACACCTGAAGCAACCAATGTTCCATCATTAGCGTCACGTATTTCAACCATGACACCTTCTATAACACCACCGTTGAATGTTGAAGTAATTTTTGTTTTTAAGCTTGCAGGGAACATTGACAGATCAACGATCGGAATAATCACTGGTGTATCATCAACAGGCACCTCTTCCTGCATATCAACCACCGGCACTTCGTCTAAACCGAAAATAGGTGGTGCATCGTCCTCTTCTTCTTCCTTTTCCTTTGGTGCAATAGCGAAAATGGCATCATCACGACCAGAACCAACACGGTTTGATGACAGGAAACCTCTTTTTTCATCGCCAGGATTGATCACATAACCAAAATCATCTTTACCACTGTTTATTGGCTGCCTCATGTTGGTCACATTTGCAAAGCCTGAATCTGTTTTCTCAGCCTTAAAGATGTCTAATCCTCCAAAACCAACATGACCATCAGATGCAAATATTAAGTCACCATCCTTAGTTATATAAGGCCATTCTTCGTTACCGAATGTATTAATCTCAGGTCCAAGGTTAATTCCTTTAGTAACATCTCCTGACGACATGATCTCAGCTTTAAAAAGGTCTTTACCTCCCTGACCATCACGTTGCGTTGACGTATAGTACAAAAATTTGTTATCAGGAGACACTGCCGGGTGAGCCACGTTGTAATCATCTGAGTTGATGGATAATACACGCTCATTGATCCAATCGTCTCCGTTAAACTCAGCGGTAAATATTTTTAAGCGGCTTTCTCCACCTCTTACGCGCACAGGTTTTGTGTAGAATATACGCCTGTAATCGCTAGTAAAGGCTGTGGCACCAACGTGTGAATCAGATTCAAGGTTCTTAGAGAAAGATTTACTTCCTTCTTGAAGCTCTCCATCAACTAATTTTAAAAACGCCAGGTTAAGAATTCCTTTACCGGAACGGTCCACCTCCTTACTACGTTCTTTTTCTGCTGAATATACAACCCCATCTTTATAATACTGAATACCAAACGATACATCACCTACGAGCATTGTTTCAGGGTTTACAACAACAGTTGTATCCAATCGTCCATTTTTCATCGCCCATTCACAGGATTCAATCAACTTGTTCATATCGATCGGATTAACCCCCTCTACTTTTTTGGCCTTTTCGTACCACTCAATGGCGAGATCAAAACCACCCTGCATATGCCAACATGAAGCATAATTGAGGATGTCAATACCTTCAAGCGCATCTTCCAGTTCAATATACGCATCAAATGCGCTCTGAACGTCTTTAAGACCATAGTGACAACGAGCAATTTCAAGCTTTGTTTGGGTGTTAAACTGAGCACCTTTCTCCTCAGCAATGTTATAATACTCCAATGCCCTGAAATATTCTTCGTTTTCTAAAAACTCTTGTGCCTTCTTCAGTTCATTGCGTTGAGCAAATGCCGGTGTCAAAGACAACAGCAACAAAAAAAGAAGTGTTATTCGAGAATTAGGTTTCATCGGTTAAATATTTAATCCAAAATTCTTTTTAAATACAATCATTGATACTCTGTTAGAAGTATCTAATTGAGCGCATTCCTGCTCTCTTATTGAAAGAGAAATCAAACTGTAATCCTATTTCGTGCGAACCATACTGTCCATAGGTCGCCAACTTTGACAATGAATAGTCAAATGAATATCGTACTGTCCACTGACGGTTAATGATAAACTCACTTAAAACCACGACCTCAGATATACTTCTGTAGCCGGCTCCTAACCAGATACGCTCGTTTAAAAGCACATTAGCTGTCAGATCAAAGGTAAGAGGTGCACCAACAACTGTTCTGATTAAAGCAGTTGGCTTAACCTTTACATCGCCCCAGTCAAAAATGTAACCACCATACCAGTATGAATGTAAATCTTTAAAGCTAACGGTATTTTTGAATTTACCTTCTTCATTCGCTTCATCAAAATCGGGTCTGAAGAAACGTGGTATCGAAAAGCCAGCGAAATAATTCTCGGCATAGTAATATGCTCCAATACCGAAATTAAAGCCAATTAAGGACTGTTTACCATCAAAAACGGGGTCTCCATAGTCGTGTGTTATAGCCTGTGTTCCGTCATATACATTTGAGGTAACACCTAGTTGCAATCCCAGGGCCAGAAAATCTCTACGTCCCATCTGCAGCTTATATGAACCCGCCGCCATAAAGTTGAAATTATTGGAGAATCCCAAACGGTCATTTTCCAGCACTACTCCAACTCCAAGGTTAGTATCCTCAATAGGCCCATGGACATTGATGGCCTGATTCATAGGTGCATCACTCATCCCTAACCATTGATTACGGCTAATAATTAAACCACTAATGACATCCCTGGTACCATTATAAGCCGGGTTTAAAACACCCTGATTGCTGATATAGTGATTGTATTGAGCCTGGTCCTGACCACTAACAATCACCGGTAAGGCAATCAACATTAATATAGGCAGTAGATATTTCATGTGTTTAAATTTTATCTTCGATTGTAACTACACCTCCCACCAAGGCGGGAGGTGACAATTAACTACTTTTATCTTCTAAGTTCAATAAATCCGGTATATTCTTTTGATACAGTCTCTGAGCTTCCCGTGTCTTCATCTTCAACACTGATGTCAACTTTGAATACATAGTAGTATGTTCCACTTGGTAAGTCTGCTCCAAGTGTAACCATTCCTGCATTGGATTTACCATCCCAGAAGTCCTCTGTGTACTTCTTACCCTGCGAACGATACACAAGCGTACCCCATCGGTTATATACTTCTAATTTCGATTCAGAAGGCTCTGTTTTAAACTGACTGATCACAAATTCATCATTGAATCCATCACCGTTTGGTGAGAATGCATTAGGAATCAGTAATTCATCTTCAGCCTGGTTAACGTTACCTGCAAAGAAATAGATGCGGCCTCTGTCATACCTGTTTGAACCAAGATAATCGGTGTTATAGACAACATAGTCAATAGAATCACGTCCATAGAAACTTGGTAACTTGGTAAACACTATACTTCCGTCTGCATATACTTCAACCAGGTTCATGTCATTACCATTCCTGTCTTTGGTATGCTTAGGCTGTGGAGCTTCAGAATCCCATGGTACCAGTTCGCTAAGATCAAGTTCTTCTTCGCATCCTAATAACTTAAAGTAGATATTCTTCGACGGACCTACATTAATATCGATAGCTGGAAGACTTACATCATTGAACCATACGCTGGTATCACCAACATTTTGTCCATAAGTCACAGGTAGGATATCATCGATAGCCTCAAGAGGTTTCTCAAAGATATTAACGCTACCGGCCATCAACCTTGAACAACCATTTTCTTCGGCAAGAATAGTATAAATACCACCCTCTGGAATAGAATTGTTGAATAAGAATGGATTTCCTGTACCACTGTCTAATACATAGTCTGGTGAATAAGGTACATTATCCTTCAATAAGGTATACCTAACATCAACGGTTGACAATTCAAGACCGATCATGTCTACATTGATCGAACCGGTTCCAACTTCACCTTCTTCAATATATTCAAAGCCACCTTCGTTTGTACCTACCTTCATCCTGAATTGCTGTATTTCAGAGTAAGCCGAAATTACGAAGTCGCTACTATTAATATCACATCCACTATTAAACGACTTGGCAATTACATAGTAAGTACCTGCAAGTACGGACTCTTTAAATTCACGAACACCAGCATCACCTGATAAGAAGCCGATTCTGTTACCTGTCGCTTTCTCTACGATATAGTAGTCAACTCCTGATTCGACAGCAGTTAATACAACTTTAACACCTTCTGCATCCCAGCAGTAATTCATATCAATGCTGGCCTCAAGAACCGGTAATCCAGGAGCATCTTTAACCGATACGCGTACAACATCCAACACAAGATCACATGTTGGTGTTCCAACCGCGACAACCTCGTATAGATTGTCTCCTATCTCATCACACAATATTGGTATTGTCAATGCATTACCGTCACCTGTGGCAGTCGCTACAACATTATTCAACTCATCTACAATATTGTAAACACGAGTATCCTCACTGCCATCTAACTCAATATCAATCGTCGTTCCCTGACATACATTAACAAACTCGGTGGTTGTTACATTAAATGAAAGAGGACTTGAATTAGAAGTGATAACAACTGCATTTCCGCTATTCATTTGAGTAACACAGCCATCTCCACCATAAGACGCAATAATGGTATAGGTTCCTTCTGGTAATAAACCAAGACTTAACTGGTTGCCAGATGCATCACCGACTACTTCAGCCTGAAGTTCCATGGCAAGGTTAAATACCTGGTATGTTATGCCATCCTGCTGACCTGCAAGGGTAATATCGACACCTCCATCAGCTTCGCAGTATGACAGTTCGGTATTAACAATGTCATAGTTAACAATATCGGCATCCAGACCAATGGTCACTTCACCATTCATGTTTGAAGTACATAGCGTTGTACTGTTATAAGCTACTACAGTATATACACCAGCAGTAGTAAACGGACCAAATGTCAATTCGGCACCTGAACCACTTACTCGTGTTCCTTGCTGGATTCCAGCCATTTGCACAATATACTCAACGCCAACCTCTGAGCTTTCAAGGCTTATAAACGCACCTGCTTCGGTCGAACAATACTTACCAGAACCTGATATTTGATAAGCAATCGGAAGCGGATGTACGATCAAGGTCTCACGGTTAAGCATTTCAATGGCACAACCAGCACCATCATCGGCTAATACATAGTACTCACCCGGATTATTAACAAGATCAAAGGTAATCGGTGTACCACCTCCAACTATAGTCTGCTGTGCAGTTCCGCTGTTACTTCCAGGAGCATCAGCCAGGTAAAGGGTATAATTAACACCATTATCACCAAATGCAACACCAAACTGCTGACCAGGATCACCATTACAGATATCACCACTTCCGGTAACAGCATATTGTTTCATAGCACCCGGCACATCAATATAGATTGTATTAATAAGCGTTTGTTCACAACCATCTTTATCGGCGTAGACCTCATAAGTAGCATCAATATCAAGTATAGCAAATGGGAATTCTACATCATTACCATCACCGGTCACACTATTTCCGGTTCTTATACCTGATTTAACCAACTCATATACCACCCCTGCTTCCGAGGCTTCTACTATAACAACTGCACCGTTGTTACAATCAAGACCTGTTCCCGGTTTGATACTAAGCACTTTCGTTAAGTCGGCAAATAATTTCTCGGTTATTGCAACGCGTGGGTTCATTTCACTCGTACATGAAGTAACACCGTCTTTGCGCATCGCTACAATATAATAGGTATCGGTACCTGTTATTTCAAAGTCAAGAATACCTCCATTACCATCGACCCAAGGTCCGGTAACCAAGTCACCCTCTCTTTCCCAACGGTACTGAACATCAGATTCTGAACCATCTAAGTGTAAGAAGGTTGTACCTCCAGTACAGTAGTCACCATCAGAAGTGACATTAAATACTACTGGCAATGCATCTTCAACAAGAATCAATTCATTATTCATTGATGATGAACAAACAACACCAGTTGTTCGTGCTTCAACACGATAAGTTCCTGCTATTCCGAAATCGCCAAAGCTTAATGGAGCAGTATCATCATCCAATGTTCCGGTAACAGAAGACACCGATACATTATCCTGGAATAATTCATAATCAACACCATTCTGCTGACCTGATATAGTGATAGTTACAACACCACCCGGACAGAAACGTCCATTATTAGTCGCTTCAAGATCATATGATGTTGGTAAGGCAACTTCCAGCACGGTAACAGCACCGTTCATCGGATACTGACAACCAGTAGTCGTATTGACAACCACACTGTAACTACCTTCAGTAGTATAAGGTCCGAATGTATGCGCAGCACCATCGCCCGTCCATGAGTCTCCTATTTCAATTCCATCACGAATGACGCGATACTCAACTCCTGATTCTGATCCTTCAAGAACCACATCAGCACCTGAACTTCCTGCACAGAAACTACCATCACCTGTTACATCGAAACTTGCGTAAGTTCCGTCAGGGTCAATGGTAAATGTATTACTCATTAAACTACTACAGCCTGTGGCTGTGTTAGTTGCCATTATAGTATACTCTCCAAAAATCGTTTGGAAACCAAATGTTATTTCATTACCGGTACTTCCGTTAACAACGGCTCCTATGTTACCACCATCAAGCATTAACTGGTAGCTCACCCCGGTTTCTGAATTTTCAAGTTTGACTTCATGACCAGCTCCACCACCGCATCCTGTTACAGTTCCTGTCGGCAGAATGCTGTACACAATCGGTAGATCGTTTCGTGTTATAGTTACACGGTTGTTCATCTCAACTTCAGATCCTGGTACAGTTGGATAGAAACCTTCGACTCTGAACTCTTCACTAGTAAGAGCAGCAGGCACAGTTACATCATCCCACCGTACTGTGTTTGAACCATCAAACAATATGATTGGATTGATCAACTGATCATCAGATGTTCTGATCAATCGGTACGACACACCTGCCTGTGGTGCCGCCAGATAAATACTAACACCCGATGCATCTTCACAATACTGTGTATCAGAAGCTAACAAGTCATAAGGCGTGATACCATCAACAACGCTCATGGTAATATCGGCCGAAGCCATACAGCCATTTGCATTATATACATTAACTGATATTACATCACCATCAACCAAATCATTTACCGGACCATATGTATCAACTACTGAACGCACCTGAACAAGAACAGTATTTTTGAAGAACTCATACTCCACTCCACCTGTTGCTGTAAAAGTAACATCAGTTCCAGATATGATATTCGGACCGGTATTGGCAGTAATGCCTGCGGTCGGAAGTGAGTTAACAGTATGAACGAGTTCTGCCGACATTTGAGAACAACCAGTTGTGGTATTCGTCACGTTAACGCTAACACGATCACCATCAACCAGAGCATTTGTAACGTAAGTATTTGTTGTAGAAGCTGCTCCAACACTAATTCCATTAATAAAGAATTCATACAGATCACCACCTGCTGCAGTGAAAGTAACTTCATCGCCAACACAAATCACGTTATCCGCATCAGAACTTGTAATATCTGCAGTTGGTAATGGATTGACACTAATGGCAATTCCAGCATGTGTATCTTCACAAGCAGTTGCATTTGTAACTTTCACTTTTACAACCTGTCCATCAGTTAAACCAGACGCAACAAAAATATTACTCGTTGGATCGGCAACAACCTGTGGTACATCATCGATCAAGAATTCATAAGTCACACCACCTGCCGCAGTGAAAGTAACATCTTCGCCAGCACAAATTGTTGTACGATCAGCAGCAAGCACGGCAGTTGCCGCGTCTTCTGTTATGTTAATCGCAGAACTTGTAGCCTGACAACCATTGCCATCAATCACAAGAACTTCAACTTTGAAGTCACCTGCAGTAATATGCTTAAATTCAGTCGCTACACCAGGTACACCCTGAGCAACATCATCGAGAATGAATTGATAGTTGACACCACCACCAGCTGTAAAGGTTACTTCCTGACCAGGACAAGCGTTACCAGTAGGTGCATCACTTGTTAATATTGGTGTTGGCAGCGGGTTAACAGTATGAATCAATTCTCCTGATAATGCAGAACAACCACCCGGACCAACAGCCACGTTAACTGATACACGATCACCATCAACCAAGCTTGAAGTAGTGTAAGTATTTGTAGCAGAACCAGCTCCAACGCTAATTCCATTCACAAAGAATTCATACCATGCACCACCTGAAGCTGTGAATGTAACTTCATCACCAGCACAAATAATATTATCAGCATCCGAACTTGTCAGTCCCGGAATTGGTAATGCGGTTACAGTAATAGGAATACCAGCATGTCTATCGATACAACCATTTCCATTTGTTACTTCAACTGTAACAACCTCACCATCTGTTAATCCGGAGGCTACATAAACATCAGCTGCTCCAGGACCCTGAACAGATGTTACACCAACGAAAAATTCATAGCTAACTCCACCAGTTGCATTAAAGGTGACATCGTCACCGGCACAGATAGTAGTATTATCGGCTGTTAATCCAGCTGTTGCCGGATCGAAAGTTATTGTGAGTGGTGCACTTGTTGCAATACAACCATTTGCATCGGTCACAATAACAGTAACATTATAAGGATTATTTGTTGGGTGCGTATAATTTAATTCAGTCGCTGCTGCAGCAGGTCCTTGTGAAATTCCATCCACAAAGAATTCATATAAAACACCACCACCTGCAGTGAAAGTTACCTCTTCAGCAGGACATGCAATGTTGCCTGCTTGATCGCTCACCAATGTTGGTGTTGGTAAATTATTCACTGTCATTGTAATAGGTGGAACGGATGAACCACGACAACTTCCTTGAGTAGCCTCAACAAATATCTGGTCTCCTGTAGACAATGCATTATTAGTATAAATATTTGATGCACTGCTTTGTACAAGACCTCCATTTAAATAGAAGTCATAACTATCATAACCTGGCGTAGCCGTAAACTCGACATTAGTTCCATCACATACCGTAGAGCTTCCGCTCGCCGGATTAGTTATGTTCAATGCAACAACAGGGTTAGCATTTACGATCATTGTTATATTGACAGACTGATCGAAACAAGCTGTTGTATTATCGGTAACTATTACATATATAATATCTCCGTTTTGCAAAGCACCATCAGAATATGTTGCGGTAGTTGAGTTTTGTACAGAAACATCTGAAGCGCCTCTTACGCGGTGGAAATCATAATTATAGTTCCCTGAACCTCCTACACCTGCTGCATTAAATGTCACTGTTGTTCCCGCACAAATTTCAGTACCTCCTGAAACAGGTGCACTAATACTAATATTAGCAGTAACATTATTGACAGTCACCAAGACATCATCACTTGCAGAACAAGTTGTTGCCGGATTGGTTACAGAAACGCTGTAAGTAGTTGTTGCTGCCGGAGATACATTAATGGTTTGTGTGGTTTCACCCGTACTCCATAGGAATGTAGCACCAACAACTGATGTGTTTGCAGTTAAAGCAATAGCCGGATCACCAAGACAGATAGCCTGGTCCAAACCTGCATCAACATCAGGTAAAGGATTAACAGTAACAATTACATCATCACTATTTTCACATCCTGTCGAAGTATTAGTGATGGTTACTGTATATGTTGTTGTTGCGGCAGGCGCAACATTAATACTCTGTGTAGTTTCACCAGTACTCCATAAATACGAAACCGTTGGTACAGTGCTGTTAGCTGTTAAGGTAACGGCAGGGTCGCCGGCACACATATCTACATCAGCACCAGCACTTACATCTGGCAATGAATTAACATTAACTGTTACATTATCAGTTGCCTCACATCCTGTTGCAGGATTAGTCACAGTAACAGTATAAACTGTTGTAACTGCAGGTGATACATTTATAGATTGCGTTGTTTCACCGGTACTCCATAAGAAAGTTGCACCACCAACTGATGTAGCAGCAGTTAATGTCATTGCAGGATCACCAAAACAAATAGTACGGTCAAGACCAGCATCAACATCAGGTAGCGGATTAACATTTACGGTGACAATATCGCTCGCTTCACATCCCGTGGCCGGATTTCTTACTGTAACAGTATAAACTGTTGTTGTTGCAGGAGACACATTAATATTTTGTGTTGTTTCACCGGTACTCCATAGGTAAGTGGCTCCTCCTACTGATGTAGTTGCGCTTAATGCAACTGCCGGATCACCAAAACAAATGGTTTGATCTAATCCTGCATCAACATCAGGTAAAGGATTAACAGTAACAATAACATCATCACTATCAGAACAACCTGTTGTTGTATTAGTAATGGTTACTGTATAGGTTGTTGTTGCAGCTGGTGCAACATTAATACTCTGCGTTGTTTCGCCAGTACTCCATAAATAAGATACAGTTGGAACACTTGAAGTGGCGGTTAATGTAACAGCAGGGTCGCCAGCACACATATCAACATCAGCACCTGCACTGACATCAGGCAGGTCATTAACATTTACAGTTACATTATCACTTGCATCACATCCTGTAGCAGGATTAGTTACGGTAACAGTATAAACAGTCGTTGCGGCAGGCGATACATTAATGGTTTGAGTTGTTTCACCAGTACTCCATAAGAAAGTTGCCCCACCTACCGAAGTAGCTGCAGTTAATGCTACGGATGGATCACCAAAACAGATGGTTTGATCTAAGCCGGCATCAACATCAGGCAGTGGGTCTACGTTTACAGTTACAATATCACTCGCCTCACAGCCTGTTGCTGGATTAGTGACGGTAACAGTATAGATAGTTGTGGCAGCAGGAGATACATTTATAGTTTGAGTTGTTTCACCAGTACTCCACAAAAAAGTAGCGCCACCAACAGATGTAGCTGCAGTCAATGCAACAGCCGGATCACCAAAACAAATCGTCTGGTCTAAACCGGCATCAACATCAGGTAAAGCATTTACATTAACAATAACATCATCACTTGCTTCACAGGAAGTTGCTGCATTGGTAATTGTTACTGTGTATGTTGTTGTTGCAGCAGGTGATACTGTAATACTTTGCGTTGTTTCACCAGTACTCCATAAGTATGTTGGAGATGCTACACTTGTATTAGCAGTTAATGTTACAGCAGGATTGCCGGCACACCATTCAACATCGGCTCCGGCATCTACATCAGGCAGTTCATTAACAATAACAGTAGGACGTACTACCGGCATCTCAGATGAACAGAATCCATCATCAGCAACTACATAAAAAGTATAACTATTAGGTGTTGGTATTGTTAGGTTAAAATCAATTGTTCCGTTTTGTCCACCAGAAACACCTTTAGGCGAACCAGAATCTTCAGAAAACAAACGATAAGTCGTTGTTACACCTTCTGAATTAGCTAATTGCATAGTAAAAGCTTCTCCCTGACAAACATCGGCTGGTCCAGACAGATCATATACACTTGGCGCTGGTCTGACGCGAACACTTTTCCAAAGCTGTCCCTGACGATTTGATGGGGTACCCCTTACACAAACTACATATAACTCTACACCAATGTATCCATTAGGCACATTACTTGGGGTAAAATAGTAATCTGAACCATCAACCCTTATTAATTCAGGTATCACTGTTCCTGGATTACCTGTTCCGTCAATCTCGGTTATCTCCCAGAAATACTCAGTCCAGGTTGGAACATCAGGACAATTGAGCAATAAGTCAGCGTCATTATCACAATAATTATCATTAACACAAGATTGTCCAGCAGCAAACTGGCCACTGAACGAGAAAAGCGAAAGCAATAGAAAACAATTAAGTAAAAGTCTTTTCATCTTCCTGGTTTCTTTAGTCATTAACATTATCGATTACCTTAATAAGAAAATGCGTACTGTAACCTCGTCCGTCATTGGTATATTGCGAATACACCAAGGCGACTTCCCTGTCACCAATCTTCTTATATATCTCACCAGGGAGCAGATAGTACCTTCCCCTCTTCTTTTTAATACATCCTTTTATTTCATCGCCGGTAAGCCCTTTGCTTTTTGCTTTATTGACAGTCCATACAAACCGGTCAAATGGGATATACTTGCTATCCTCAGGTTTACAGTCAAGCAGAACCTCAGAATCGCTGGCTAAATAAACTTTTTTAAGGCAAGGCAAATGTTGCTCATTACTTTGAGCATAAATATTTATTGCACCACCAAAGCCAAGCATAATGAATGCAAAAAATAAAATCTTAATAAATTGTTCTCTCATCATAAACGTGTGTTTATTTCAGTCCCCAACTCCACAAACCCTCTACACAGCAATAAAAATATAATTTCGTTCCCAATACTGACAAAGGATAGAAGTTATTATTATAATTATTTTATCAACACCCAAAATCGGGCGATTAACATCACAATCATCACCACTTACTTCACTTCCAACCCACAGTCAACACAAACGAACTCTCCCAAATATTAGAGTTTTTACGTCATTACTCTGCAGAAGTTACACCTCATCAGGCATTCTTCGCACATTACCTTATATTATTTTTATGTCAATTATCGTATGTTATCCGTTTTTCATTTTGATACCTAGACTAACCAATAGCTTAGGCCTTTCTTCAAGGGCGATTCGCACCACCTTAACATAGTCACTTACATAACTTTGCAACTGAACGAGTAGTTTCTTTTTGTCAACCGCCAGACTACGTACTTTCCCCTGCGCTTCAAGACACACCCTTATTTTTCGCTCCAGTTCGTCAAGATCGGCATCCATAATTTTAACATCATCCTCACTAATATTATAAACACTCAATTCACTTAACCAATCTTTATTATTTAGCAGACTTGACACGAACGCTTTTACCTGAAGCACAAATTCATTCTTTGTACGCGCCCTTGCCCCACCTAACATCAAAGCAGCACTTGCCCCGGCATTATCGGCCAATGCAATCCTGGCTAGCTTTAAATAGCGCATATAATCTTTTTTCAGGCGCTCATAGAGCTTATTTTTTTCATCATACACATACACCTTATGATGCTTCGCCTCCTCCATTTTTTCAAGCAACACACTCAGCTCCTGATTCAGATTATACATACGACTTAACTGAGCTTCACCATATCCATATTTATCCACGGTCCTCTTTACATCTTCCTGATCCATGCTATTTCGAAACAACATCTCGACTCCGGACTGATACTCACTTATTCTGTTCTTTGTATAATGCATGCTATAAACCTATATTATATTTCTAATAATAAGGACAATCTGACTAAATACGATAAACATCGTAAATATTTGTAATTTATTTCAACATTTACAAATTATTTTAACTCTTTTTATCAGTTGACTCTTTCTATTTATTAAATGTTTCACATGATTTATACAATAGTTTCATTCATATTTTAATAAGGTATATCAATTAAATATATATTAAATCACATTTCAAATTTTTATTGAAGCGATTAGCAATAAGACTGACTCATTAATATGTAAGAATTCAATTAAGTATAAAACACATTAATGATTTAACATTCAGAAATAAATTCAATGCATTATTTGGCAAGTTTAGGTTTCAAAAAGAAGTAAAATGACTATGTACTGGCGGAATACAAATAAGAAAGACAAGCAAATAACCAGGATATCCAGAGAACTGATCATTCTAATTCAAGTATAAGTAGCACACAAAAGTGATATTAATATTGGCAGTCATGCGATGAAGCCTCATTTAGAACATGTTAGTCCTGACATTTTTATAGCGATATTGAGACACTGCATATCGATCAATTAAAAGCCCGCTCTAATTTAATAGAGCGGGCTTTTAATGAAAGAATACATCTTCTAGCGCTTTACAACAATTCCGAATGTTTCGAGCAATTGCGGTTGATCATCCAGAGCAATTTTTGCCACCCAATAAAACTCCCTTATCCATCTGTCTAAGTGCGCAATAGCATCATCTTTCAACTGTGTAGCATGCTGTGCCTCCCCCCGTTCCTTGATATAACCGGCACGCGAAGTAATCAGTGAATCTATATCCAGCTGTAATTCTTCAACCTCAGCAACAGTTACCTTTAGACGTGCAAGCCTTGACTGTACCTCTTCCGAAGAGAGAAATACATTGCAAAACTGCTGTACACAATCGAGCCAGTTGAGATAAGCAGCAGGAGTATCGCCATGTACATTGAGTCTTTGAATCATTAGGGGGTGATTACGATACAGTACTTTGGCTTTTTTACGCAACATTCGATACCGGGCGTCGATCCGAGCCTTGAAATCTGCGAATAATTGATAAGCTTCTTTTGATTCAATGGCTTCCTGACGGCTAGCATCGTAGCACGCTCTTGCTTTATCAAAAACGAGGCGCCCTTCTGCCAGGACCTCCTCACTGTAACCATACTCGGCCATCACACCCGATATTTCTGGTTGCTTTTCAAGATTAGTAAAGATAAATTGACCTCGTTCTAAGATCGCCAATTCAGAATTCGTTTTTCTCATAACATTATTGTTTTAGAAATTAGTAATTAATCTGAATAGGACAATTTGAACCGAAAGGCTTAATGAAGGTAATAAAATATTGCTATAGTCATTCACACTACAGCACATACAACACAGGAACAATGCCAAACAACAAGATGAAACACATTTACACAATTAGGATAACCGTAATCTGAGAAATGAAAAAGCCTGCCCGTTTGTGAACGGGCAGGCTTATGCCATATTTTTAAAATCTAAACTGCTACTAACGAACGCTTCCCGACAAGGTACTTATCTCCCTGTTACCTTTAAGGTTTGAAATACGGAAATCACCCGATACAGAGTTGCCTTTTAGGTTACCATCAATATTGGCCAGCTCGGCATCGCCAGAAACTGTATTTGATTTTGCATTTCCTTTTACTCCATCCATTACAATATCTCCCGAAACTGTATTAGCCGACACATCACTTCCTATTTTTTTGGCTACAATATCACCAGATACCGTGTTGCACTTTACCCTGCGCTGACCAATACCTGTTACCTTAATATCACCGCTTACGCTATTGACATCAGCGTCGGTCATGGCAGGCATTGTAATATGGAAGCGCCCAGATGCATTGCCTTTAGAATTACGAGGATGATCTACCTCTACATAAAGAGTAGTTCCCGACTTACGAGTAACAATTTTATATTCGTCCTTATCGCGTTCCCAGGTTACAGAGCCTGTTACATGCACTTCGTTACCGGCAGCCTGCTCAATAACCACATCACTAAAAACAACATTTACTTCGACTTCAGTAATGTTTTCGAATTTTTTATCTACTTCAACTTTCTTATCCTGCGCGATGCTAGCAGCAGAAAATCCAATAATTCCGATGAGTAATAATAGCTTCTTCATGTTATGTTCTTTTTAATTGCAATTAAGTTTCAAAAATAGGACGCCCAGACATATCGATTAGTTACACTATGAATGTATAAAAATCAGACAACATGGATGAATAAACATTATTTAGCAAATCCCTTTATAGATTTACCTCTTAATGTTATCGAATAAAAAAACCACACAAACCAGCAGTAATTCATTAGCTGTCTGTGTGGCAATACACTATATACCTTAGCAGGATTACTTCCGATTCAAAAAGCAACTGCCTGATTTAAATAATTCTTTAATCAATGCGCAGCTGATAGCCGCTACCATGTATATTAACAATCTCAACCCCTTCAACTTCCCGCAGATATTTGCGCAGTTTAGTTATATACACATCCATACTACGGGTGGTAAAATAACCGGTTTCACCCCACACCTGCTTCAATGCTTTTTCGCGCGGCAAGACCTTATTTTCATTTTGACACAACAACATTAACAGGTCGGCCTCTTTGGGTGACAACTTATATTCTTCATCGTGGAAGTGAATCGTACGAAATTCACTGTTAAATGTGGCACCTCCAATTTTATATTCAGTTTGCACTTCCTCCTGTTGTCGTTTATTACGATTGAGGATTGCCTTTATTTTACAGATCAAAATCTCAGAGTCAAATGGCTTGGTGATATAATCGTCGGCCCCAGTACTGAATCCTTCAAGCACATCTTCCTTCATTATTTTAGCCGTTAAAAATATGATGGGAATATCAGCATTGATCTCTTTAATTTCACGGGCAATGGTAAAACCGTCTACATTTGGCAGCATCACATCTAAAATGCAAATATCAAAACGCCCTTCCTGAAATCGTTTAACTGCAAGCATTCCGTCTTTTACCCATGTTACATCAAACTTATTGATCTCCAAATAGGCCTTCATGACCGTTCCAAAATTCCGGTCATCTTCAACCATAAAGACTCTGTTGTATTCTTCCATCGATACTATTTGTATGGGAGTTGTATTATAAACTCTGTTCCTACATTGATTTTACTTTTAACACTTACATTACCATGGTGAGCATCAATAACTGCCTTTACATAACTCAAGCCTAAACCGAATCCCTTAACGTTATGAACATTGCCTCCTGTAGCCCGATAAAACTTCTCAAAAATCTTATGCTGCTGTTCACGTGTCATGCCAATACCATTGTCTCTGATACTAATCTGCACACCACTACTTGTATTAACTGTCGATACCTTCACTTCAGGTGCATCTTTTGTGTATTTCAGGGCATTTTCAAGCAAATTAACGATCACATTGGTAAAATGTATTTCATCTACTAAAAATACACTTAATTCTGCTTTTAACGAAGTAGAAATTTTACCATTTGTTTCATTAGCCAGCAACTGCATGTTATCAACAGCACGTAAGATCAATTCGTGCAAGTCTTTAGAAGCTTTCACCACAGAGAAATCTTTCTTTTCAATTTGTGACATTTGCAACACACGTTCCACATGGCTGTTCATACGGGTATTTTCTTCTTTGATAATCCTTAAAAAATTACGCACATGCTCTTCGTTATTAATAATGGTCGGTGTTAAAATACTATCGGTAGCCAAACTAATGGTAGCAATGGGAGTTTTAAACTCATGCGTCATATTATTGATAAAGTCGGTTTTTATTTGAGAAACTTTCTTTTGGTTAAGTATCGTGCGAATGGTTATAAAAAAGGTGATTAAAATAAACAGAGTAAAGATCATGGAAAGTGAAACCATTAAACCTTGAGATTTAATTAAGTAGGATGCCATATCGGGAAAATAGATCATTAGCTCAAATGGCGAAATACCTCTAAAAATATCCCGTGGAAATAATCGGATATTGTATGGCTGGTAGTCAGCCGTACTAACCAGGTCAAAAGCTTCAGACTGATATTCGGTCATTTGGCGCGTATATTGGTTAAAAACACCAAATTCATACCTGGTATCTATACCGTTTTGAATCAGCTCCTCCATTAACACTTCGTTAAGTCTTTCTAAATCTACACGTTGTTGCAGAGGGTTATGCCTGGCTTCTATTTCACGCTTCATTTGATTATACACCTCAAGCATCTCCTTATTTCGATGCTCCAAAGCTTCTATTACAACGTTAATTGAGTCTTCTACGTGCAATATCTTCTCCTCGAGCTCAAGCACATCTATTTCCTCACCCGAGGCATCGATCCACACCTGTTGATCGCTGAAATTACCATTTACTTCAGCATGGACCTCTATACGAGTACCTCCATTGGTAATAACAGTATCTTTTTTGTGGTAGATGATTTTTGAATTGCCCGGTGTTATGCTTTGCTGACGAATGATGGCAATGTTGCCATTGGCATCTTGCTGCACTGTCGTATTGCTGTGCTTGGGCACACTGGGAAGAAATTCACGAAAGATATACTCGGCATTATGCTCATTTTCAAGCCGCTGAACAGTATTATCGAGTGATCGATATACAGCTGCCTGAAATTTTTCCCTCTGCACTTTAATCGACTGTTGAATCCATAAGTATTGAGCAGCAATTATTCCCAGCAGCGACAAACTCATTAAAAGGATTAATCCAAGGATTGATTTTCGTTTCATCTGTTTCTCAATTATACTGTAAATATAACGCTTTGAAGCAAAGCACTGTAACACATTAACTTTTCCTTAACTGTTTTTAACCAGACCTTAACCACTTTACTATCAGTTCATTTGTACTTTTGAAATTGTAATCAAAGTGTATTGACTGCATAAAACAATGTATATAAATTAAGTTACTAACTCATTAAGAATGGAAACTATGAAATCAGGAAAAAGAGTATTCGGAATAATACTAGGCGCAATACTAATATGCACAGCCAGCCTAAGTGTCAACGCCCAAACCAATAAAAAAAGCCAGGTTAAAGTAAAGGTGATCAGCACTGAAGGGGAAAAGGTCATTGAGATGGACACTACCTTTACAAATGATGTATTCGTCATTACTTCAGGTGACGAAACAAAGGTTATTAATATGGATAGCATTATGGCTGTGCATCATGATGAAATAGATAAGCACATGCGTGTTATGGCCTTTAAAATGGATTCACTAAACGATTTTCATATTGAATTCGATGGAGACATGGAAAAGGTTCATATTGAGATGGAAAAGCTCCTGAAAGAAAAGGGTATTAAATTAGAAGAAATGGAGCACTTACATGAGGCGCATCGCAATCGGATCATCATTATGCAAGAAGGAGAAAACGAATTAGATATTGAGGAATTTATCACTGAGGATGGTGATCATATAAAAATCATCAAAAAAGAAATTCTTGAGGAAGGTGAGCACGAACCACGTGTTAAATCTTTTATCATTGCTTCAGACAATCATGATATTCCAATGCACTGGAAAGAAAAACACGAGCATACAACAACTGTAAAAGTTGAATCAATTCCACTTGAAGACATTTCTTTCTTAAAAAAGATCGGCCTATCACAAAAGAAGATAATGTCAGAACAGCTTAAGATTGAAGAACTAAAGGTTAAGATCGAAAAGATTATTGAAGATGAAAAACTTCAGACCTTAATGCACATTGAATGTGATTTACCTGAAGGCAGTTATCACCTGGAAATGTTCAACCAAAACGGCGACAAGGTAAAAGAAGACAAGGAAATTAAGGCGGGTCCAATGAAACAGGAGTTTGACCTTAAAGAAGAAGAAGCTCCTTACTATTTGATTCTATCTAAAAACAATCAATTCTTTGGCCGCAAGGTGGTTCTATAAGCGATTTATGTTGTAAAGCCGGCGGGTGTCTTCTTTGTAAGGCAACCGCCTTTTTGTTTTCCAAAAATAAGTAACGTGTCCAATATTTGGACATAACGCAATACCCCACTTTAGCTATACCATTGATTTATTGCATTTTAATTTTTATGGCAAAGCAATTGATATACTCGGATCAAACGAATAGATATGTTTGCAATAGAAATTATCGGTGTAATCATAAGCTTAATGTATATCTGGTTTGTCATCGATAAATATTTAATAATTGACAATAGAGATTTTTAAAAAATAATTGATTGGCGCTTTAATAAGGTAGCTTTTAAAGTAGAGCCAATCAGTAGTTTGGGTGTTTATAATAAAAAAGCTCCTTATCAACGGATAAGGAGCTTTTTTTCGTCTTTTTTATACTATATAATCGTTATAGAAGTATCTTCAACCCAACCTACAGTACCATCTGCAATTTGTATCTCTTTCCATTGCCCCAAGGTACTTATAATCTCAACCTTTGTTCCTTCGTGCAGAATAAATATCTCTGTTCCGTTGGCATTAGGAGAACTTTTAACTGTCAAAGACGGGCTAAATACGATGGCATGGTTTCGATTGACCAATTTACTTTTCTGTCTGTAGCTAAAAGAAAGAGTAATCAAGGTTCCTGCAAGCAAACCAACTCCCAGATAAAAACCAGCTTTCTTTAATAAAACCGAGTTTGAAAAGAAAAACAAGGCCGCCATCACAAGTGTTAAAATAAAACAGATCACCCCAATGTAACTCCAGGTATCAGATGTCGCTTTATTTCGAAAGTCGATAACCCATTTACTTAAAAAGAATTCATCAACAGATTCGATTTTATCGGTTGTTTGCGTATATGCCAGTTCAAGGTTATACTTCACATCTTTATCATGCGGTTTAAGTAGCAAAGCACGTTCGTAATTAAGTATGGCGTTTGCTAACTCTCCATTTTTATAATAGGCATTTCCAAGGTTAAAGTATAACGCACCACTTTCAACACCAGTAGACAATATGCCATTATAAGTATCAATAGCAGCCTGAAAGTTTCCGTCGCTATATTGTTGATTACCTTCCTCAAAGCGTTCATCCTGAGCATTGGCAATCACAAATGACAAACAAAAAGTAAATAATATAATAAGTTGCTTCATTTTTAACGTTTTATTTGATTTTCAAGCTTGCTAATTGTTGCAATCGTCTGATTGTACAATTTATCCATCTCACCTGTTCCTGATGCCGGCGCATATCGAGCAAATTCACATGTATCAAGTATTTCCATTATCTCAGCAATCACTTCATCTGACACATCAGACTTAGCTAAAATTTCACCTGCATTATCTTTGGACAATTCACTTAGTGGCAAACTCAATTTATCACTTAAATAGCCCCACAGCGCCCTAAGCACCTCTTCATAGAAAGCCTCTTTCTCTCCCGACTTTAGGAACTGTGCAGATTTTTTAAGACGTTTGATGGCAACTTTATTGGCCTTCTTTGTTTTCATTAAGCTTACATTGGCATTATCTTTTATTCGCTTTTGATTAATAATGAAAAGCAGAATAAACAAGGACAAGGGTACTAACAATACCAGGTAATATATCAGGCTACCTATAAAGAAAGTACCTGTTGGTTTCAATAGTGTTTTTCCTGTTTTAATAAAGCGAATGTCTTTACCAATAAACTTAACATTCTCCTTACTGACATTAGAGCGTATGATACCACTTGTGCTTTCTGCAGTTCCTTCACCTTTGGCAACAGTGATACTTATCGGTCCTGATTCACTTGTTTCGTATTTTCCAGATTTTGGATTAAAGTAAGCAAACTTAATTGATGGAATAGTAAACTCACCGGCATGACGCGGAATCATCAGGTATTCGTATGTTTTAGATCCTTTCATTCCTCCGGCAGTATTGCTGATGCTGTTTGAGATTTTAGCATCAAAATCATCAAAGTCTGCAGGGAACTTTATTTGAGGATCTTCAATAAATTTATGATTCCCGGTTCCATTGACAACAACCTTTAAAGTGACACCATCATTGACCGATACATCATTTTTATTAACGCTTGCCTTCATGCTTAACTGACCAACTCCACCGGTATATCCTTCAGGGCGACCCGATGGAAGAGGCTTAACATTTATCGCTATTGGTTTTGAGCGTACCTTCTTTTTTACGGTTCGATAATTTGATTCAAAAAAATCATCGAATATACTGCGCGACCGACTGCGAGCCACCCGCTGCCGAATGAGAAATTCAATTTCAGTTGGCTCTATGGTTATTTTGCCGGATTTTTGGGGAAATAATAATTTCTGCTCATATGTATTTACCTGGTATGTACGTCCATTAACATTTTCCATACTCCACGAATTATTACCCTGACCTTGCAAAGACTGCGCAATGAAGGCTGATAATTCGGGTTGCTTTATATCTGACAAGCCATCAATCTGAACCTTTGTATAGATCTTGGTTGTTAACACCAATGATTCACCCTGGTATAAATTCTTTTTTGAAGGTGTCACTGTGATAAACAAATCATCATCACTAGGCACACTTCCTGCAGCCTGGCTTTGCTGATTTTGTTGCTGAGCTTGTGCATCTCCCTTGACAACCTTTAAACTTACACTATTTGAACTAACCTTTTCATCGTCGACTTTAACTGTAGCCGGCGGTATGGTAAACTGCCCTTCTTTGAGGGCCTTAAGGATATAAGTGTAGGTATAGGATGTTTCGCGGGTTACTTTACCATTAACAATAGAAGTACTATTAGAATACGAAGTGCTGGGTCCCATCAGAATCTGAAAATCCTGAAGAGCAGGCAGCCGAATATCACTTCCTTCTTTGTTTAATGTGTATTGTAACTGAAATTTATCACCGACAACTACTGCTGATTGTGCACGAGCTGTAAACTTCACATCTTGTGCCTGAGCTGAATAAAATCCAGCTATAAACAGTAATAGGGTAAGAATGTATAGTCGCATATTTAAATAAGTATTTAATATCAAGATAATAGAATCAAGATCATATATCGCATTAGAATTTCATCCTTGTGTCTAGCATCTTTTAGTCTTGCATTTGAATTAAAGTACAAAAATAGTACTTCTACCAGTTTTTTTCTGTTTTTGTTTGCTGAGCAGCTTTAGCCTTTCTCAATTTCTTCTGCAATTCATTCTCATCTTGCTGAATAGCATTCAGTAATCGTTGCGCATCTTCCTTCGACATTTGTTCCTCAGGTCGCTGTTGCTGATTTTGTTGATTCTTTTGCTGATCCTGCTCTTGCTGGTCTTGTTGCTGTTGCTGCTGATCCTTATTTTGATCCTGTTGCTGATCTTGCTGTTGCTGTTGCTGATCTTTATTCTGCTGCTCTTGCTGATCCTGATCTTTATTTTGATCCTGGTTTTGCTGATCTTGCTGCTGTTGTTGCAACATTTTTTGGGCAGCAATCAGGTTGTAGCGCGAACCATTATCGTCGGGGTTATTGCGCAACGCATTTTTATATGCTTCAACACTTTCCTGAAATTTTTGCATTGCAAAATAACTATTCCCTATGTTATGATATACCTGTGACAGGCGTTGAGGATCTGTTTCGGTACCAGCTAAAATTTGAAATTGATCGAGGGCATCATTAAATTTCTCCTGTTTGTATAAGGCATCACCCAAGTTAAACTGCCCTTCAAAAGAGTTACCAGTTTTATCAAGAGCTTTACGGTATTCTATTTCCGATTCCAGATAAGCAGAGTCGGTAAAATGACTATTCCCGCTTCTTATAAAACGGCGTTCATCCTGCGCATTGATCTTAAAGGTACCAAACAATAGCGCCGAGATAAAAAGTATGTATTTAAACTTCATCATAATTACAAATCCTTACTTGTTTCTTCTTTCTTCACATCAAAAATATTGATGTGTTTCAAGCGTTTGTTCTTGCGTTCTAAAATCAGAAACTCAATAATAATCAACAGCAAAGCCAAAGCAGCAAAGTACTGAAAATGGTCATTATAATCAGTATAAACCTTGGCTTCCAACTCTGACTTTTCCAACTCACTCAGCTCATCAACCAAGCTATTAATACCATTTCGTATATTATTAGCCGGAATATAAGCTCCATTTCCTGTTATGGCAATTTTCTGCAATGTTTGCTCATCAAGTTTTGAAATCACGACATTACCATCACGGTCCTTCATAAAGTCATTACTCCGACCTCCCACAACCGGTATAGGAGCACCTTTGGGCAACCCCATTCCAACCGTATAGATCTTTATTCCATTTTCAGCTGCTGCACTTGCTGCTGCGATAGGATCATCCTCATGATTCTCTCCGTCGGTAATTACTATTATTGCCCTGTTTACATCTTCCTGCGTTGTGAAAGACTTAATTCCTTTGTCGATAGCAGCGCCAATGGCAGTACCTTGCTTTCCTACTATATCGGTATTAATTGAGTTCAAAAACATTTTGGCCGATGCATAGTCTGTTGTAATGGGCAACTGCACATGGGCTTCACCCGCGAAAACAATAAAACCCACCCGGTCATTGTGCAACTTATCAACTAATCTGGAAATTGCTCTTTTAGCCCTATCCAAACGATTGGGTTCAATATCCTGAGCCATCATACTGTTCGAAACATCTAAAGCAACTATTAACTCAATACCCTTACGCTTCACAGTTTGTAATTTACTTCCATACTGCGGTCCTGCAATTGTCAGTATAAGCAACACAAAAGCAAACAACATAAAGTAAAACTTTATTACCGGCCGCCTGAATGACACATTAGGCATCAAGTCATTAAGTAACTCAGCATTCCCGAACTCCTCAAGAGCTTTCTTACGTCTCTTGGCCAGATATAAGTTTATAAATGCCAGTACAGGAATTAGTGCCAGCAGGTATAAAGCATCGGGGTTTTCAAATCTGAATATATTCATTGGTTATTTTTTAAATCAAAATAATGTTCTCTTATGGCAGATTTCTGAAGACCGTGCTTCTCAAGAAGATCTCAAGCAAAAGAAACAGACCTGCAAAGGCAGCGAACCACCAGTATTCTTCTTTTCGTTTGGTATATTCACGCACTTCTATCCTGGTCTTTTCCAACTGATCTATCTCTTCATAAATCTCAACCAGCTTCGATTCATTTGTAGCTCGAAAATACTTACCTCCAGTCATATCAGCAATACCTTCCAGTAACTCCTCATCAATCTTTACTTCCTCTTGTCGATATTGCTTTCCCCACACAGTTTGATAAGGCACAGGTGCCATACCTGTTGTGCCAACTCCAATTGTATATACACGAACTCCAAATGTTTTAGCTATTTCCGCTGCGGTCATCGGTGCTATTTCTCCACGATTATTTACACCATCAGTTAATAAAATAATAACTTTACTTTTTGTATCACTCTCTTTAATTCGCTGAACAGCTGTAGCCAGACCCATCCCAATGGCAGTTCCGCTTTGGTCGATATTTAGATTATTAATATCCTTAAACAAGTTAATTAAAACTCTATGATCGGTAGTTAAAGGACACTGTGTAAAGCTGACAGCTCCATAAACAACTAACCCTATTTTATCATCAGGGCGACCATTAATAAAATCCTCTGCAACTCTAATGGCAGCTTGCAGTCTGTTGGGCTTAAAATCTTCTGCTATCATACTTCCTGAAACATCAAGAGCCATCATTATATCGATCCCCTCTGTAGTTTCATTACGATAACTATTGCTAGACTGCGGACGTGCCAGCACAGTAATAAGCAATACAATGCTAAGCACCCTGAAAGCGAACAACAAGTGTCGCAAATAAACTTTTTTTGACTTTGGTGCTTTTGTAAATCCTTTAAGTGTCGATATTTTAAGCGATGCCTGCATACCTTTTTGCTTCAATACATACCAGGCAATATAAGCTGGCACGATCAGCAAAAGCCAGAAAAACAAAGGGTGTGCAAATACTATATCATTAATCATTATACAATGCTTTTTTATTCTTTTACTGCTTCGTTTTCTTCCTTCTTAAGCATCTCGGCTTTTTCCTCATCCAATGACTTTATCTCTTCTTCTTTTGTCTGATTAACGAAAAAGTAGGCATTGATCATGCTCAAGTCATTTTCATCAGGTAAAGGCTCATGTTTGGCGAATTTAACAAGGTCGGCCGTCATTAATATCTGCTTCAGGTTATCTATTGAATTAACGCCAGTAACATCAATACCTTTAAAAGAGTCCATGATCTCGTCGGTGGTTTGTTCCATCGCCCTGATTTCATATCGTTCTTCAATATAATGACGCAGGGTATCAGTCACACCAGAATAGTATTCTTTAACGCGATTATGTTGCCAAAGCTTTTCTTCTTTGATCTTGTCAAGTGCCTTCAAGGCCTTTTGATGAGGAGGTATAACAGGCTCTTCCTTTTTAAATATCTTAACAGGAACATCTTTACCAAAATATCTTAATGCTATAAAAGTAACAATACCCGCCAAGGCAAGTAGCCCTAGTACCCAAGGTAAATATTTGTATAATTCAGAGAAATGAAAGGGTGTTTCCTGAGGTTCTTTAATGTCTACAATGCCTTTCTGAGGATCTACTTCTTCAAATGGATTGATTACCATCAATGCCATTGGCTCCGTTTGTAATAGGGCCCCAAGTTTTTGACTTGCTTCCTCAAAAACAATGGGAGGAATATAGTGTAAACCACTGTCAAATGAAGTAATTCGGAAATTCTGTTCTATTAATAAACGGCCATTATCATTATTAAGGGTGTCGGGTTCATTTAAACGAACAATTTCAACGTTTCTGGTAATGGTATCGGTTAATAAAGGAAAAGAAAGTTCCATTTCCTCCGGTTGACTCAACTGTAATTTCAAATCAATCTGTCCCCCGATAAAAATTACCGTCGAATCCATCTGCGCGGAAACACTCACATTTTGAGCTTGTGCCGGGAATCCGATGACTACTAATGCAATCAGAGCCAAATTAAACCTAAGCCATTTTATATATGCGTTTTTATTCATTATATGCGTTTTTTAAACAAGGCTATCAGCGCTTTAACATAATCTTCATCTGTACTTACCGAGACATTGTCAACACCACACTTGCTAAACAATCGACGTGTTGCATGATCTGTTTCACGCCACCATTTACTGTATGCTTCCCTTACATCACGATTGGATGTATCTGCCCAATAGTACTCACCGGTTTCTGCATCTTTAAGCTTGATCATTCCAATTGATGGAATTTCTGTTTCGCGTTTGTCAAAAACCTTTAAAGCCACAACATCGTGTTTTTGATTGGCAATCTTCAAGGCATCTTCAAAGTCATCATCAATAAAATCGGACACAACAAAAGTGGTACATCGCTTTTTTATGGCATTGGTTAGATATTTCAAGGCCTCTGAAATATTGGTCTCACGATGTTCGGGTGTGAACGTTATAAACTCGCGAATGATATGCAGGATGTGCTTACGTCCTTTCTTAGGCGGGATAAATTTCTCTATTCTGTCACTAAAGAATATCACTCCGATCTTATCATTATTCTGAATGGCAGAAAAAGCGAGAACAGCAGCAATCTCAGTGATTATATTCTTTTTATATTTGAAAGAGGTACCAAACTCACGAGAACCTGATACGTCAATCATTAAAAGAACAGTCAGCTCTCGTTCTTCTTCAAAAACCTTTATATACGGGTGATTAAATCGAGCCGTTACATTCCAGTCAATATTACGTATATCGTCGCCATACTGATACTCCCGCACCTCACTAAAGGTCATACCCCGACCTTTAAACGCCGAGTGATACTCTCCTGCAAATATATTGGATGAGAGACCACGCGTTTTTATCTCAATCTGGCGTACTTTTTTTAATAAATCAGTTGCTTCCAAACTTTGTGTTTTTATCTGCAGGCTGGTAACTCAGGTCACCAGCACAGCAGTTTGTTATTCTTTTTAATACTATAATCTGAAAAGAATTTTATCATTCCCTTCTCTATAATAACTCAAAACACTTTGCCAATAGCTATCAGCCATTAGCCAAATACAATATTTACGGTACCTCAACCTGGTTCAGGATTTCGCTAATAATTTCCTCGGATGTAATATTATTCGCTTCAGCCTCATAAGATAAACCAATACGATGGCGCAACACATCATGACAAATAGCACGAACATCTTCAGGAATAACATATCCTCGACGTTTGATAAAAGCAAATGCTTTGGCTGCCATAGACAAGCTGATACTTGCACGAGGAGAAGCTCCATATGAAATCATATCTTTAAACTTCTCTAAACCATATTGCTCTGGATAACGTGTCGCAAAGGTTATATCAACAATATACTTTTCAATTTTCTCATCCATGTAAACATCTTTCACCACCTGACGAGCACGAATAATATCTTCTGGTTTAAGAATGGTAGATGCTTTCGGGAATGTTTTAGCCAGGTTATGACGAATGATCATTTGCTCCTCATCTTTCTTTGGGTAATCCAATACGAGCTTCAACATAAAACGGTCTACCTGTGCTTCAGGAAGCGGGTAAGTACCCTCCTGCTCTATTGGGTTTTGGGTAGCCATTACAAGAAATGGTTCATCAAGTGGATATGTCGTTTCTCCAATTGTTACCTGACGTTCCTGCATGGCTTCCAATAAAGCACTCTGCACTTTAGCCGGAGCACGGTTGATCTCATCGGCCAATACAAAGTTGGTGAAAATAGGACCTTGCTTAACAATAAATTCCTCTTTCTTCTGGCTGTAAATCATAGTACCTAACAAATCGGCAGGCAATAAGTCCGGCGTAAACTGAATACGCGAAAACTTGGCATCTACAATGGTAGCCAGTGTATTAATAGCTAATGTCTTTGCCAGCCCCGGAACACCCTCCAGCAAGATGTGACCATCGGACAATAAGCCAATAAGTAAACCTTCAACAAGGTGTTTCTGACCAACAATAACTTTATTCATCTCCATTGTCAGTAAATCAACAAAAGAGCTTTCTTCTTTAATGCGTTCGTTTATAGCTTTAATATCTACGGATTGTTCCATGATTTATATTTTATCGTTTTTATTCTTTTCGACTAATTAATACGCTTTATTCAAATAAACACAAACTTCGCTTATTCAATTATTTTTAGTTCGTTAATTTTTGTTAAGTCAAAACAACTTTAACTATCCTTTAACGATTATTATTGTCAAATATTAACATTTAAAATGCCATGAAAACATTGAGGCAACAACAAAAATAACAGGATTTTTAAGACTAGCCATACAAAATAGAACAGAGCCTGTATAATATGAGCCCAGATGGATTTTATCATTGTGGCTTTAAGAAAATATTAACACTTTTGACACCTCAATTAAACGATAAAATGATGCAATATTTCAGTTTCCACACCCATTCTGATTTTTGTGATGGTAAAACATCTATGGAAACAGTTTGCGAAGAAGCTATTAAGAAGGGTGTTTCCAGTATAGGTTTTAGCAGTCACGCTCCTGTCCCTTTTGACACTAAATGGGCTATGCCATTCCATAAATTAGAAGAATACGTTGCTACCAGCCAAGGGTGTAAAACGAAATACAAGGGAAAACTGGAAGTATACCGGTCTTTAGAAGCAGATTTCATAGCTCACAACAGGAGCATTCCTTTTGATGTATGGCGCAAATTGGGACGATTAGATTATATTATTGGCTCAGTTCATCTTGTATCTAACCCTGAAAAACAAAATACCATTTGGTTTTTAGATGGTCCGGTTGAGAACTATGAAAATGGATTAAATGCTTGTTTTGATGGCAACATTAAACAAGCCGTATCAAGCTATTACAAACAGGTGCAGGAAATGGTTGTGAGTCAAAAACCTGATGTTATAGCCCATATGGATAAAGTAATAATGAACAATAAGGGCAAATTCTTCTCTGAAGATGAAGCCTGGTATCAGGATGCACTGGAAGAAACACTTCAGGTTATCGCCAAAACAAATACTATTATTGAAGTTAATACGCGCGGCATATACCGGGGGAAGTACCATACTTTTTTCCCTAATGAATCGGTTATTAAACGTTGTGTTGAATTGGAAATTCCATTAACAGTTTCGGTAGATGCACATCATCCTGACGAGCTTACCAGGGAGTTTAAAAACGCTGTGATAGCAATTCAACGAGCAGGCGGAACCTCGATCAGCATTTTTACTTCTGCCGGATGGGAACAAAAAGACATAGATGCTGTTATGTCTTAATAATATTAAAGATTGATTATTCACTAAACCATTTAACATGTTTGACGATAACGACTTTGTTTGCAGACATATGCAAATGACAAAAGCCGACATAATAAAAGTAATTCGTGATAAAAGCATTACATCATTTGAAGATCTTCAGGATGAAACTGATGTAGCTACCATTTGCGGCAGTTGTGTTGCTGATATAGAAGAAATATTAGAAGATGAAATCGCAAAGCGTGAAGCTTAATTATTAGCCCAATGCTGAATTGTTTTTTGTTTAAAAAAAAGTAACCTTTCAACCGTAAAAGATACAATAAAATGGCTCTTTTTACCTCGTCGAAAGGTTATTTGACGAATATAAGTTCATGAACTATGAAAGATTTATATACATGAATAAAAGCAAATTAATCTTCTATCATAAGCAATGAACTATCACCATAACTTAAAAAGCGAAAGTTATGAGTAAGAGCGTATTCATAGATACTTTTCCATTTTTGTCCTACAATGGCTCCTATAAGCAGCAATAAAGTACTCTGAGGCTGATGAAAATTCGTCACCAGACCATTGATTACTTTAAAGTTATATCCTGGTACTATAATTATTGATGTCTTTCCAGCCAGATGGGACAAATTATTTTTTTCCATGTAATTCATTAAAGCCAGAAAAGCTTCTTTTTTGGTATATGTATCGTCCAGGTTATAGGCATCCCATTGTTCGATTCCGTGGTTAATGGGCATATCCATCAGCAACCTGACCCCATACCAATAAAGGCTCTCAAGCGTACGAACAGATGTTGTGCCAACAGCTATCAGCTCGTTGGCATTTGTCAATAACCTTTGCAACGCAACTCTTTCAATAACGAAATGCTCCGTATGCATATCATGATCAGCAATGGCTTCAGCTTTTACCGGCTTAAACGTACCTGCTCCAACATGCAATGTGACATTTAGCAAGGGATGCTGTCTATCCTCTAACTGGTTTAAAATATCCTTTGTGAAATGCAAGCCGGCCGTTGGGGCAGCAACTGAGCCCTGGTGCTCTGAATAAACGGTTTGATAACGGTCTTTATCGATATCTTCGGTTTCCCTGTTCAGATACGGTGGTATTGGGGTTAAACCGATGTGTTCAATTATTTCAGCAAATGATACATCAGTATTATCCCAGGAAAACTCAATACTGTAAGCATCACTTAAACGTTCACCTTTTACTATTGATAATGTTAAGTGGTGATTGTTAAACGCAATTGCTTTTGTCAGAGCTCCGGTTTTCCATTTGCGAGCATTACCAACAATACACTTCCAGGTTGTTTTTTGACGGCTGTCAAATGCCATCTGGACTTCAGACGGTATTAATGGTTCAAGGCAAAAAATTTCAATTTCTGCACCTGTTTCTTTACGAAATTTTAAACGGGCCCTGATAACCTTGGTGTTATTAAAAGCTAACATGGCACCTTTGGGCAGCTCGCCTAGGATGTCGGTAAACTTCCGCTCACATATTTCATTGTTCTTATAGACAAGTAATTTTGATTGCTCCCTGTTATCCAAAGGATATTTTGCAATTCGCTCATCAGGCAATTCATAGGTGTAATCACTAATTGAAATATGTGGCTTATTCATCATTATCATTTTTAGCGCGACAAATTTAGCTAACTTTGCCAACCTGTACCAATTATATAAACGTTTGTTGGTGCATATTTCATCAGAATAATTTAAACTTGATCATATGAAGGTGAAAGCAGGCGATACTGTTCGCTTTTTAAATAGTAGCGGTGGAGGAACCGTTGTGCGAGTTGATGGCAAATTGGCATATGTTGAAGATGAAGATGGCTTTGAAGTACCGGTAATGGTGCACGAATGTGTTGTTATTAAAGATGAAAAGCCTCAGTCAACTGAAAACGAAGAGCCGGAGGTTGAAGAAGAAACATATGAGTATAACGAAGAGCTTGGTGACGACTCTGATCCTCAATTCTACATTGCCTTTTTACAAGGTGATAAACCGGGTCAGGCATCTGGTGACCTGCGGGTACAGGCCATTAACGACAGTAATTATTTTGTCTTTTATACGATCAGCAACTTAAGAAGGGATGGTGATCTTGATCTGTTCTACCATGGCATTATCGAGCCTAATACTAAACTTGCATTAGATAAACTTGCCGTTATGCAATTGGATGATCGCCAATGGCAAATAAACCTGTCATTTTACAAAAAAGGCAAAACCTACAAAAACCTCGCGCCGGTTTCTGATATTATCAAAATAAAAGCAACTCGATTTCTAAAGGAAAATGCTTTTGCTGATAATGCTTATTATCACGAAAAGGCTGTTTTATTACCTGTTATCAAAGGCGAGTTTGAAAGAAAATTAGATGCCTTAACAGATAAAGAAATCAGCAAAGCCATTAAAGAAAAAGAGGCTAAAACTCCCCGAAAGAAGTATGCTCGTCGTGATGAGCCATCTATTCTTGAAGTTGATTTACACATTGATGAAATAATTGATACGACTGCCGGATTAAGTAATGGAGACATCATTACCATTCAACTTGACAAGTTTAAGCAGGTTATGGCGGATAATGCAGGTAAAAAAGGTCGTAAAATTGTGTTTATCCACGGTGTTGGTAATGGCAAACTAAAAACAGAAGTTCGCAAGCTACTTGACCGTCAATTTAAAAAGCATCAGTATCAGGATGCTTCTTTTAAAGAGTACGGTTATGGTGCAACCATGGTAATTATTTAGGCTTACAACACAAAAATAGCCTATAAGCCTATTCAATCGTACCCATTAAAAAAGTAAAGAACTTATTGGTCAACACACTATAAAAAAAACGCCCAAATTTGAATTTGGGCGTTTCTTGTAAATATATTTATTATTAGAATATTCCTTTTATTCCCGGTAGCTGGCCAACAAGAGCTAAAGCAACAACACAAATTACAAACATAACACTTGGTATAACCAATTTTTCACTCCACTTTAACTGTGCAGCTCTTTCGCGATCGCCAATCAATCCCATGTTATCCAACAACATGGTCAATGCCCAACCAAATACAGGATTTACAAGAGCACTCGCAAAGATACATGTACCGGCACTTAATGAATCTTGTTGTTTCTGGATCATTTGCATACCTGCTTCAAGCAATGGTAAGAATACACCTACAATCAGAGCGATACGCAATACCGGTTCCCACATAGCTAAATCCATTGGGTATCCTAAAACACCTGCCAGAATACATAAAATACCAGTAAGAATGGCTCCCGCAGGAATTGGTCGTTTAGCGATAGCAGCAGGAATCATATAGGTTCCCCATGAGGAAGCAATATTACCACCACCCAGGAATGAACCTATCGCCTGACGAATAGAAGCTACGGTCATTGTATCATCAACATCCATTAATACATTCTTGGCCTTTTTAGGATAATTCAGTTCCTGGAATACACGGTGCCCTAAATAATCAGGTGACCACATGGCTACAGCCAGAATAGCAAAAGGAATAACCGCGATGTAATGCTGTAAATTTGGCCATCCAAGCTTCCAACCTGTTGTTTCGCCCCACCACCATAAAGGGTTCATATGGGGTAATCCAGGTTTTGTGGTAAAGGCAAAATCAGCACCCATTGAAAAAGCAACAATCCCGGCAATCGCTGAACATAAAGGAATTGCCAGCCAGCGCTTCCCAATTCGGGCAAGATATGCATAGATTATAATAGTGATTCCAATAACAACGAATGATACTGTACTTACGCCTCCTGCTTCAGCCCAGGCATTAAACTTTGTGATTTGACCAATTAGTCCAACGGCACCGAGGTATATTAACAGTCCGCCCCTAACACCAACACCTGTAAGTGTCATTAATTTTGATCCTCCTTTGGTAATACTCAATAACAAACCAAAGAATCCAATTAATACTCCAAGGGCAAGTGGATGTCCTCCTGCAGCAGCAATAATAGGGATAAGCGGAATCATCGGTCCGTGTGTACCTGCAAGGTTGGCATTGGGATTAAGAATTGCAGAAAACAGAATTACAAATATACCACCGGCTATTAGCAACTCAAATCTAACGTTTTCAGCAACAAAATCAGGTGTTAAACCAAATTGCGATGCAAATGCAGCAACCATGGCAGTAACCATTACTACCTTTCCAATGGTGGCCGCCAGCGCAGGAACAAAATCTTCCAATTCAAAATGAAAATCTCTGAAAGGCAAATTAAGTCGCCATTTCCTGAATTTCATAATGGTTAACTCGTGCTCCAGGTACTCAGTTCGGTTTTTAAATTCTCTTGAACTCTTCCTCTGCTCTTTATATGAGCGCTTATCATTTTCCATCTGCGACAATATCTTTTATTAATTTCTTTTAAAATTATTGAAGTTGTCAGGGATAATATTTTATTAGGTCGCTGCAAAACTAACAAAATCAATAAGCAAAGCAAATGACAAAAAGGCTCGCCAAAAAATTGACGTTTATGTCATTACACAATGATTTAATTGCTACAAGAGGTATTCTAAATAACTAACGCGCTAACAACAACCTGTCATAGTTCATGAAAGCTCAATAAAACCGGCACAATCAGACATATTAGCATTACTTCCAACACCGATAGATAAGTTCTCTAATTTAGAAGCGTTTTATCTTGATCGACTGTTAAAATATATGATTATTTAAACTGATTCTACCTAACAACTCTCCTAAATAGTAGATAGACAATGCCACCTATTGGCTTATCCAAACTTACTACCCTGCAGTAAATCTAAGGTATTAACACACTATCCGCGGTCAGAACAGCGAAACTTTATTGCGGAACGATCTTGTTCAGCGGGGCATTACACACTTTTAAAATCAGCATTTACCTTTGCCGGTATCGTATTGACCTCTGAAAAGACCTTCTTTAATGTTCCTATTTCTATTTGAGTAAGTTGTGCCATATCCACATTATTGTTAGGTTCCAAACCTTTTAGAATATCTGCAGACTGAAACCTGAAACGTAATTGCATCAGGTAATTGTATGACAAACTTAGTTCTTCAAACATAATCTTGGAAAGTTTCTCCTCTTCATACAGGCGTTTGATTCGTGCCAGGGTATTCGTTTCATCAAAACCATTTTTTAAGGCATACAGTCTTGAATATTTAATGATGGGCATTAGTATCATTTTAATGTCAATATTCTTGCTTTTTGAAGATGTATCATTGCCAACAATATTTCCAAATACCCCAACTGGTGATTTAAAGTTACCTACTGACTGTGCCATTGCCGAAAGAAAGATGCGCTTTTCCTGCACAACTTCCAATACATGGCTTTTTAATGACTGAACCAGGTTATAGTTACCATAAATACCCCTTAGATCGAAAAAGATACTTGCCTCTACTACACTTTCCAGATCACCTGTATCCATCCAACTGTCAAAATAGCCTTTCCAAACTGACCAGGGTTGATTCCATTTCGGATTACTGGCCATGATTCCTCCGGTGCAATAATGGTAGCCTAGATCATTCAACGCATCTGAAATAAATTCACCCAGGTCCATGAAATATCCCTGAACTCCAGATAATTGTTCTTCAGGCACATCTTCAAAAATAATGGCATTATCCTGATCTGTTTTCAGACTCTGTTCCATTCGTCCTTCACTTCCCAAAACAACGAAAGTAAACTGGCAGGGTGCTTCTCCGTTCTTTTCGATTCCCAGTTCAATGATCCGTTTTGTAAAGGCATCCGTAATAGATGTGATAATCCGCGTAATATTAGCTGTATTATCACCACTCTCAACAAGGGCATTGACCAGCACGGGCACCTTCTTATGAATATCGATCAATTCATCAATCGTTTCAGCAATAGCAATTTCTTTAATTAAAAAGCCAACAGTATTTTGCTGCATTGCCATTACATCAAGATAGGTAATATAGCCTGTAAATTCATGATCTGCGCTCAGGGTTACAAGCGATGAAACCTCCTTGCGGTTAAACTGTAGTTGTATTTCATACAGTAAGGCGTTTTGAGATACAGTAGCAATAGGAGCCGTCATTACTTGTGATACCGGAATATTCAGCTCTTTATTTTCGGCAAGTACACGTTTACGAATATCAGTATCGGTTACAACACCAAGCAGGTACCCGCTTTCTTTCACGAACAGGTATTCTTTTTTCTTCCTGGTAAGAAGTTTCGCTGCTTCCTGAATAGTCGTTGTCGGTGAGCAACTTAATATATCACGAATCAAATGTTTAACAGGCTGTTTCATCAACAATAAGGAAGTTTGCAACTCACTCGCCAGCTTTTCTGATTCTTTTGCTATCATTACCTTTTTGGACACCTCTTTGGGTATAATGATATAACTATCCTGGTTGTTGTAGTTGACACGCGATATGGCTATGACCACATCTTTAGTTACACCATTGGAACACTTTAAATTTGTTTCATATGATATCGTTGTCTTTTCCTTTAGAAATGATGAAGTAAGCTCATCCCAACTGATGGTAAACAGATCATCAAACGTTTTTTGCTTAATATCTCCAATCTGATGACCGGATAAATTGCAAAACTTAGAATTACAAAAGACGATTCGATTGTCATGAAACATGACGGTTCCTTCAGTTGAAGCATCCACCAGGGTTTTATATTTTCGCTGCGATAAGCGCAACTCAGCCGTTAATCTTTTTCTTTTTAGCTCTATTGCATGACTCTGACGGATCACATACAATAAAATCATTGTGATAATTGAAAGTATTAACAAGAAGATACGAAGTAATCTCCCTTTAAGTTCCTTTATCTCTGCTTCCACATCATCAATGTAAATACCTGTACCAATTATCCATCCCCAGGGCTCAAACGACTTCACATACGATAATTTAGGCACGATCTGGCTGGCATCATCCTTCCATTGCCACAGGTAATCTATAAAGCCCTCGTTTGTCACTTCTACCACCTTAGTGGCTTCAACGAAAGGCTTTTTACCGTTGGCATCTTTGTAGTCATTCAGGTCGCTACCAACAAGTTCAGGACGATATGGATGCATAATCATCCGAGGTTCCTGGTTGATTATCCAGAAGTAGTCTTTTCGTTCATTTCCGTACCTGATTTCAGCAATACGGGCAATAGCCTGCTTTTGTGCTTCAGCACGACTTAACCTTGAGGCCTTGTATTCATTTTCATATTCCTCAAATAAGCTCCAGGCTGAATTGGTCAACTCTGATATCATCTCCTTCTTTTTATTCATAATGGCACTTTCGTAGGCCGGAATAAAAATGAAATACAATGAGATAACAAACAGGATGACCGTTAGAAGCGTTGGTACTACAATACTAACAAAGAAGTTCTTGAAGTTATAATTTGACATGTATCGGGCTTTTAGTATTGCTAAAATACCAAAGTATTACAAAAAAAAGAGGGATTCCATGAACGGATTCCCTCTTTATGCTTTTTCAATTAACTAATCGAATTAAAAATACCTTATCAACAAAGCATTTTTAATCTGGTGTTATCGTGTATTAGTAAGGCATTGGTAAAATTTGCTTACCGTATACTTCAACTAATAAAGTACCAATAGAAATGTATAATGCAGTAGCACCACAAATCACCCCTTCAATTCCTGCTATAGTATGAATCAGATGGCTACCTGTGAAGTTGGCAATAGCTAACAAGGCAAATAACACTACAACTGTTCCAAATAAAAACACCATAGTTTTAGTCATTTTAAATGTTGCTACCCACAATCCGACAGTATAAATACCCCAAACTGTTAAATAATATCCCATTGCTGTAGCTGATGGTGATTCACCCAGTCCCATCTTAGGGAAAATCCAGATAAACACCAATGAAATCCAAAATGCACCATATGAGCTAAAAGCCATCATACCAAACATGTTGTTTTTCTTCCATTCCATCATACCTACAAGGATTTGAATTAAACCACCCATCATGATTCCCATACCCATAATCATGGTATCCAAACCAAATAAGCCTGCATTGTGAAGGTTTAATAACATTGTAGTCAATCCGAATCCTGCTAGTCCAAGTGGAGCCGGATTAGTCGTTACGTCTTTTGCGATGAAAACGTTTTGTTCCATTTTTTTCTTCTGGTTTAAGAATAATAATTGAGTTCATCGCCCCATATGACAATGCACTCCTGTTAAAAACGGCGCAAAAATAGATAAATAGTGGCATTTAAATACTATCCGGTTTCATGATTGACGAATTATTTCCTTAAAAGATGTTAAGGAGCAATAATCAAAAGTTTAAAAGTGGAGGAGTGGAGTAGTTGAACTGATAAACTGATAAACTGATAAACTGATAAACTGATAAACTGATAAACTGATAAACTGATAAACTGATAAACTGATAAACTGATAAACTTATAAACTGATAAACTTATAAACTTATAAACTTATAAAAATACAAACATCATATAACTAAAAAGCCCGGAAACGATTGTCCCCGAGCTTTTCTCTTGCATTTATGATAACCTTAAATTAGGTCGATACTACGCTTAACAAACTTGGTTAAGGCCTCTCCTTTCAACATATTGTTTGAAAGCAGAGCTAAGTCTATTAATTGCGAAACCAACTTGTTTGAAGAAGCGAATGATGATAACTCATCATCTTTCTTTCCATTCAGTTCAGTTAGTTTTTTATTAATGTCTTCCATTTCATCCTTGTCTGCCTGAGGAATCTCTTCGTCCTTCTTGCCTTCCTTAGCTTTTTCCAACTCTGAACGTTTACCTTCCAGGCCTTCAATCTTATGGCGTAAAGAAGACACTTTCTCACCAACTTCTTTCTCTTCTTCTTCGATGATGCGGTTTACCAATGGGTGATTTCCATTCACAACCAGGTTGTAACTGTCAGGCATTTCACCATAGAAGTTCATACCACCACCGCCTAATTGGCTCATTTCTTTCATACGACGCATAAATTCCTGCTGCGTAATCATCACGGGTGTATCTGTTTCTTCCAGGGCTTCAAAGGTCACAATGAAGTTGGTTTTATCTACATTAGGTACCTGTAAACTGAAAATAGTTGTCAAATCCTGTTTTTGTGCTTCAGTTAATTTCAACTGCGCAGTGTCTTCTTTAGGGATCAACTTCTCAACAATATCACTGTCTACTCGTACAAAACGCGACTTTTCAAATTTGCTTTCCAGGTGGTTTACAAAGTGACTGTCTAACTGACCGTCTAATACTACCACATCATAGCCCTTGTTTTTAGCAGCTTCAATAAAGCTGAATTGCGCTTCAAGGTCGGTAGCATACAAGTAAACCAACTGACCATCTTTATCAGTCTGATTGTCTTTGATAATTCCGGCATATTCATCAAAGGTGAAGAATTTGCCATCAGTATTCTTTAATAAGGTGAATTTCTTGGCACGATCATAGAACTTCTCTTCTGTTAACATACCATATTCGATGAAAATCTTCAAATCGTCCCACTTAGCCTCAAAGCCTTCACGGTCTTTCTTAAAGATTTCTTCCAGACGGTCAGCAACCTTTTTAGTAATGTGGCTCGAAATTTTCTTTACATTACCATCACTTTGCAGGTAAGAACGTGATACGTTCAAAGGAATATCAGGTGAATCAATAACACCGTGTAATAATGTCAGGAATTCAGGCACAATACCTTCAACCGAATCGGTAACATATACCTGGTTGCAATACAACTGAATCTTATTTTTCTGAACCTCAACATTGTTCTTCAATTTTGGGAAATAAAGAACACCTGTCAGGTTAAAAGGATAATCCACATTCAAATGAATGTTGAATAATGGCTCATCAGACATTGGATACAATCCACGGTAAAATTGGTTGTAATCCTCATCTTTCAACTCAGAAGGGGTACGGGTCCAAAGTGGCTTTGTTTCATTGACTACATTGTCTTTGTCCGTCACCTCTTCCTTACCGTCCTTCCACTCTGTTTGCTTGCCAAACACGACTTCAACCGGCAGAAAACGACAATATTTCTTCAATAAGCCATCAATCTCTGCTTTTGTAGCATACTGCTTATTGTCTTCATCAATATAAAGAACAATGTCTGTTCCTCTATCTTCTTTTTCTACCTCTTCAAGCGTATATTCGGGGCTGCCATCACAACTCCATTTGACAGCCTGCGCACCGTCACGGAAAGATTTGGTAATAATTTCCACTTTTTCAGACACCATAAATGATGAGTAGAAACCTAAACCAAAGTGACCAATAATAGCATTGGCATCTTTCTTATATTTTTCAAGAAACTCGTTGGCCCCTGAGAACGCAACCTGGTTGATGTATTTATCAATTTCCTCGGCTGTCATACCAACACCACGGTCTGATATGGTTATGGTCTTTTTGTCTTCATCAAGGATTACACGAACGGGCGATTCGCCCATCTCACCTTTAAACTCACCTACTGAGGCTAAAGTTTTTAGCTTTTGAGTGGCATCAACCGCGTTAGACACCAATTCGCGTAAGAAGATTTCGTGATCTGAATAAAGATACTTTTTGATGATTGGGAAAATGTTCTCTGTGGTAACCCCAATATGTCCTTTTTGCATCGTTACTGAATATTTATGTTTTTAACTATCAATTTAACGGCACAAAGTTATCAAAGGCTGTGCCATTCGTCAATGACTGTCAATGCGACAGAGAGACGTGTCATGAAGTTGAAATTTTGGCAGATGTTGTAGTCGAATAGAATACTTAGCTGCAAGCATTAATTCAACAGAAACATTAATGAAACTATTGAGATAAGCACCCAAAGCAAGAAACCCATGACAAAGCTTTTTATACCTGCTTTCTTCAAATCTCTTACGGTCACCTCGGAACCTATTAAGAACAATGCTAATACCATTCCTCTCGAACCTGCAAAACTTGACCATTCATATAGGCTTTCAAGCTGTGGCATAAAGTGAGTAATAACAATGGCTAGCAAAAACAGACCTATGAACCAGGGGATCTTGATTCCAGACTTCTCTTTTCCTGAAAAAACAAGTGCCAAAACAAATGTTACCGGTACGATCCACAAGGCCCTGACTAACTTTACAGTAGTTGCTATCTTTAAGGCTTCGTCACCATACGCTGCTCCTGCACCAACGACCGAACTGGTATCGTGAATCGCAATAGCAGCCCAATACCCAAATACCTCCTGCGACATATGAAAATAATGCCCAATAATTGGGAATAATAATAATCCAACAGCATTCAACACAAAAACAACGGTGAGTGCAAATGATAATTGATGACTTTTAGGGTGTACGACTGGAGCAGCAGCTGCAATTGCGCTTCCTCCGCAAATAGCAGTACCGCAGCTAATCAGTAAAGCTGTCTTTTTTTCAAGTCTGAAAACCCGGCCCAATAACCCTCCTGTAACAAAAACAAATACCAGGGAAGCAGCTGTGATCACGAAGCTTTTGGAAGAAACCTCTATTACCTGTGACAGGCTCATACCAAACCCCATCAGTACGATCGAAGCTTTTAAGAATAGTGATGTATATCGGATGAGCCTCTCATCCTTGAATCCAAAGGCCGAAACAATTATTCCTGTCAACAATGCCAGTGCTGCAGAAACAAAAGGCAGCAAAGTGCAAAGTGCTATTAAAGCAAATATGATTCTTTTCTTGTCCATGATGCCACTTTTTACCACGTTTATGGATGTAAAAGTAGAATCAACAGATAACTATATCAAATCACATATTTTGATTAGCTATAACTATATGTTATAATGAAGCAGGAAGTCCGTGAATAACTGACCAGCATCACTGACGTGTCCCTGCCTGAATGCCAGGCGTAAATCCCTGTTCATTTCAAGATTCTTTATCGAAAGCTTAATTAAGTCTTTTTGCTGTAATTCTTTTTTAACTGCTTTATCGGACAACAAGGCAACATTGTCACTGTTTTTCACAAAGCCCTTAATAGCCTCGGTACTTCCAAGGTGGATGGTTGCATTAAGATGTTCTGTATCTATTCCTTTTCCCTTTAGAATCCGGTTAATATGATCGAGTGTTCCCGATCCTTTCTCTCTCAATACCAGCGGCCATTCAGCAATATCTGATAGTGTATAAGATTGTCGCTTGTTAAAACGACTATTGGCACCAGCCACAGCTATAATTGCATCACTAAAGAATGTCAGATAATTAATGTTTGCCTGGGAAGAGGGATTTTCAACCAGGGCTATATCAATTTCCTTTTCCAGTAATTTTTGTTCCATTTCAAATGAGTTACCATTGATCATGTATAACTCTATCTGCGGATAACGCTTGTGAAAACCCGCTATTACATCAGGTATAATATATTGTGAAATGGTTGAACTGGCTCCAATACGCAACTCTCCTTTAAATACATCACCCATACTTCCCAGTTCAAATTCGAGTTCACGATATGCTTGCCGAATTGCCAGCAGTTTTGAATATGCCAGTTTACCCGCTTCGGTCAATAGTATTCTATTGCCTTTTCGCTCAAATAAATCAACCTTGTATTTATTTTCAAGCTCTTTAATATGCTTGGTCACGGCTGGCTGACTAATAAACAATTCTTCTGCAGCCTTTGAAAAACTCAGGTTCTCAGCTACAGCCAAAAAAACAGTATCGCGGTAATCCATGGTTTAAAAATACGAATTACACGATTAATGCTAATGCAAATCATCTGATTAATCGGGGTAATGAATCTGATATCCCATTTAAAGAATAAGAATTCAGGCAGTATAAATAGATTTACTGATATGTAAAACGTTGGAATCCAATATGTGTTTGATTGAGCAAATCAAACAGTTCAAGAGAACCTCAACAATGAACCCTGGATATGTTTCAACGAAACAGAAAATAACCGAACATTATTAATTGCATCGCACCTTGAACTAATTACTATAAAACAAGAACTATTGATTAATTTGCTGCAATAAATCTTCAATGGTCCGCAAGGCATGTTTGCTGCCATCTGTTTGATGAAGCACATATGCTCTATTGGCATTTTCGTCAATCTCAATTAATGGGTAATTCCCCTCATCATTTGTTGTTTGATAGCCTTTCCGGTTTAAGGCATGACTGAGCCATTTGTATTCTATACCTTTACCTACAACCCTTATGGTTTTCAACTGCTCCTGCTCCACTTTAAAGGCTCCTCGCTCATTATCAAACAAGATTCCCTCTTTTTCAAAGAAACGCCTGAAACCATCGGCAAGAACCAAATCTTCGGGGATACCTGCTTCCAGATCACGACCTTGAGCTATTAACCAGATTTTATCTGCCAATTGTAAAGCCAGATCCAAATCGTGTGTAGACAGCAGAATGCCTTTATTCTTCGTCTTAGCCAGTTTTTTAAGCAATTGAACGATCTCAATCTTGCTAGGCAGATCAAGAAAAGCAGTTGGTTCATCTAAAATAATTAGCGGCGTATCCTGAACCAGTGCCTTAGCGATCATAGCTTTTTGGCGTTCTCCGTCACTCATGCACACCAATTGACGGTTGGCAAAGCCATGAAGACCCACATCATTAATGGCCTGCAATACCATTTGTCTGTCCTGACGGCTTATTGTTCCAAAAAAATCGGTATAAGGGGTGCGCCCCAAAGCTACCAGGTCAAACACAGTCATATTGGTCATCTGAAGTCGTTCGGTTAAAACAACACTCACAACCTTTGCTAGCTGGTTACGCTTATAGTCATGCAATTCCTTTCCCTTAACTTTAACAACACCATTGATTTTAGGAATAAATCCGCTCAGGGTTTTGATCAAAGTTGATTTACCTGCTCCGTTTGGTCCCAGTAAGCAGGCAAACTCTCCTTGTTGCAGTTGCACATTGATGTTTTTGTGCAACACAATTTCCTTTGCCGTATTTCGATTATACCCAACCGTTAAATCCTCCGATTGCAATAAGATGGCTTTATCCATTAAAATTGAGTTTACGGCGTTTAATAATAACTGATATAACAATAGGTGCACCAATCAAACCTGTCACTACATTAATAGGCAATGCTCCTTCAAAGCCAGGCATTCGGGCAATTAAATTACAAAAGAGGGCTAATACAGAACCCGCTAATATAACAGCAGGTAATAAGACCTTTTGATTACTGGTACGAAACAATCCTTTGGTTAAGTGCGGTACAGCAAGTCCCAAAAATGCAATTGGTCCGCAAAAAGCTGTAATAGCTGCAGTCAACAAGCCGGTACACAGCAATATAGCCAAACGGGTATTTTTTATATTAATACCAAGATTCTCAGCATAGTTTTCGCCCAATATCAAAACATTCAGGGGCTTTATTAGCAACAAACTAAAAATCAAACCAATCACAACAACCGGAATCAATATGATCAAATGTTCCCAGGTGACATTCGAAAAACTGCCTAATCCCCATATGACATAAGCATGTACATCTTCTTTGGGACTATAAAATTTCATCACTCCAATTATGGCTGATGCGGCGTAACCAACCATAATACCAACTATCAGTAATATGGTGTTATCGCGTAATGCCCGGGCAAAAAATACGATCAGCAATAATATAAAGAAGGCTCCTACAAACGCAGCCCCAACAACTGTCATATGTCCGATCAAACCATAACCACTAATACTGATCCCCAAAACATTTCCTGCAAATAACAAAACAAGGGCAACTCCCAATCCTGCGCCACTGCTAATACCAAGAATAGATGGTCCTGCCAATGGGTTCCTGAATAATGTCTGCATTTGTAAACCACCAACTGCCAAACCCGCACCGGCCAGTACTGCGGTAATAGTTTGAGGTAATCGTGATTTTAAAATGATTGAATGATAAGCATTGCGTGAAGCCTCTTCCCCCATCAATACCTTGATCAAGTCATCGAATGGAATGGCAACTGAACCAACTCCAATATTAAGCATAAAAAGAGCAATAATAAGGCTTAGCAGTAATACAAAACCCATTATCCATTTATAGCGATGCTCCTCCATTATTCTTTTGTTAGTTTATGAAAATAACGCGGTTTATAGCCATCCAATACTTCGGGATAAATGGCATGCACCAAATCGCTTAATACAATATGTGGTTGCAATAAACCTTTTTCGAAATACAGTGAATTAGATGCATTGGTAACAACCATATTTCTGTTTTTATAGGCATCAAAGTCAGTATAACGATCATCAATTTTAGCAAGCTCCGAATAAGTCAGCTCACCAGGGTAATTAATGATTAACACCCAGCAATCTGTATGTTCTGCTTTATCAATAATGGTTTCATAATCCAGTGATAAAGATCCGGTACCTTTTGTTTCTTTATAGATATAATCCGTTCCGGCATCATTAAAGAAGTTGGCCATATAGCTTTCTCCGGCAGGTGAGTACCAGATTCCCTGGTAAATGTGCCCGGTAAAGACCGTATGTTTAGCATCTATATTCTCAACCTTCTTTTTAACTTCCAGGTAAGCAGTTTCTATTTCTTCAAATATCTGCTTTGACATTTCACCCCTGCCAAGAAGCTCACCCATAAAAACAATCCATTCAGCACGTCCAAGAGGTGTATGTTCTAAATAATCCGCATTAGTCAACACTGGAATACCTGCACTTGTTACTGCTGCAAAATGATTGTCTTTAAATGGTGAAACCATCATAAAATCCGGTTCCAGATCAACCATTACTTCCACATCGGGCGCAACAGCCATACCAACATTTTTTATACTACCATTGCTTATGCCTTCCTGAATATAATCATCGGAGATGTATTGCGGCTCAGCAACGCCTTTAATGCCTGACTTCACATTCAGCTTATCGGCATAATTTACCATTGTTGAAGATAGCGCTATCCACTGTTTGGCGGGATAGCCTATTACATAGTCATTGGTTTTCTGAAGTTCACTTTTCAATGACTCTTCATAAAACAAAGCAATGGATTCGTTTTTAGTACTATCGCCCCATGGATCATTCAATACAATTTGTCGATAATCTTTATAATAGCGTATTTCAAAACCTTTCGCGTATTTAGGTTGAAAAACACTATCAGGCTCATTCCCTGTTGTGTCAGGTGAGTTTCCTTTCTGTTTAGTCTGGCAGGCGCCCAGAATCAGCAATAATGCAAATACAATAGTTGAAAATCTAATCATCTCTTTATCTCCCGAAAGCTTATGAATCAATGTGGTTATTCAAACAGGTTTTCCGGCTCTCTTTCATTGCTTTACCTTCCCATTACATGCGCAACAGTGGTTAAAAAAACAATGCTCCTCTTCAGGCACAGATTACGGCTGCGGGAACAGCTCAGGCATTTCACCTGATTCCCTTTTTAAATAACGATGCAAAAATAGTTTATTTATTGGAATTAATTCTTCAAAAAACATCACGTAGCTGCATTCTCAAAGCAATATTCCTTATTATAACGCCTCATTTGCTCCAGAAAGCTTTCTAAATAACTAACTTCAACGTTTATGATATTTCCTTCGTCATCGGTTTTAAGCTCCAGTTTCGGATTTATAAATCCTGAGTAAGGAGCCACGTTCAATTGGCTATAACGTTCTTTGACCTCCCGATGAATAAGCGGGTCCACTTTTACACCGTATCGCTCAACCAATTCTTTGGCTGCAGAATAATCACCCTGTGACTTAATGCGTTGCACCTCCTTGAGCAGCTGGCCGAATAATTGGCGCAATAGCTTATGATCATTAATGACAAAATAGCTTTTACCATTCTTTGTCATTTTTTCAATAACATTTCTCTCCGCACCATGTTGCATCACCCATTTGCCAACCAGTTGACGGTTGCGCATGTGGGTTTGCTCAACATTAGCTCCAATGCCAATACGTGCCATCTGAACCATTAAACCATTTCTGATATAAGAATTATATTGCGCCTTAGCTACGTCCATATGAGGCACAAGGTTCAGTTCCAGCATTTTTTCATCGGCCATAAAATACAAGCCAAACAAATCTGCGCGTGCCTCTTCTATTACAGAGCCATATGCCTTTAGTGCATCCGAACGAACCCCAGGCTCCAACTTACCTGAACCATGTCCGACACATTCATGTAAATGCGTATGCAGATTATCGGCAATGGCGCCATATTTTTTATGCAAAGCCAGTTCCTCCTCATCATAGGCAAACTCTTCAATTACGCCGGAGCTGAGGGATGCCATTTCGTATGAGTGGCTGATATTTTGAAGTGACACCGATTTGGAACCATGCAATTCCCTAATCCATTCTGCATTGGGTAAGTTAATGCCCAAGGGAGAAGCAGGGTAACAATCGCCACCAAGCATAATGGCATTAATAACCTTCATTGAAACACCTTGCACCTCTGTTTTCTTGTGACTATCGGCAACAGGTGAGTGATTCTCAAACCATTGCGCATTTTCACTAATTACAGATGCTTTCTTGGTTTCTTCCGTATCGATAATGTTCACCAAACTCTCCCATGTGGCCTTAAATCCTAACGGGTCTCCATATACTTCAATAAAACCATTGATAAAATCAACTTCTCCCCCTTGCTCTTTTAACCATTCAATACTGTATTGGTCAAACAATTTCAGGTCGCCGGTTTGATAGAACTGATACAGCAGATCAATGACTTCTTTTTGCTTATCGTTTTCAGCAACTTCAGATGCTTTTATTAACCAATGACAAATTCGCTGTATTGTTTCGGAGTACTTACCACCTACTTTCCAGGTTTCTTCCATTATCTGGTCATCCAACTTTAGCAATCGCGAGTTCAACCCATACGACACGGGCTTTTCATCAGCTCTATCTATTTGCTCTTTATAGAAATTCTCAGCCTCATTCTGCGTCAGGTCTTTATAAAAGTTGTTAGCCGAATGTATGACCAGATCCTGATCTTCATCCTGGCACACCCGCTTTGACATATAGAATTCATCAAACAGTAATTCTGCCAGTTGAGCCAATACCTCTTCTCCGCTCTTTTCCCCGACTTGATTTAATTCCTGTTGGTTAAGCCTTTGAATCCATCTATTTAATTGATCTTCATCAAATTCAGGTTTTAATTTTTCGGTACTGTAATGATGGTGAATACCATTGGAAAACAAAATGCGCTTGTAGAGAACTTCAAATTCTGTAAATCCCTTCTCATCTGATTTAATATGACCATACAGAAGATCCATACATCGTCTGAGCCATAGGTTTTTTTCATTATTCTGATCCCAAATAATATCCCTGCCACACAAGGCGGCTTCTGCTAAATAATAGATATATAACTTCTTTTGGAGTGTCAACTCATCGAAGTTGGGAATATGATATCGTAAGATTCGAAGGTCGGCAAATTGCTCAACCTGGTATTCAAAATTAGGCATTAGCTATTAGTAAATAGGTAGTAATAGTTTATTCATTATTTCAATCCATAGCGAGCAAGCCGCTATTGTCTTGGATTTCTAAGGTCAATATCCTTTTTTAACTCCCACACCCCTTTGGTAAATTTAAAGGCGTTGTATGAAAAGTCGGGGCCGTAATATTGGTAAACGCCCCTGAACATTGGTTCCTGTGGCGCAAGGTTATCATATACAATCAATTTTTCCCGTGCATCATATCTTAACATCATAGTAGCTTTAGCCGAATAGTTAAATACGACACGGTTACGCGTGAATCGATCTACTTTAAATATGGGCATTCCAAATCTCAATCGATCATTTTGAACATATAACACATCAATGACACGTGTTTTGATAAACTCGTCATGGCCTTTGTAGCCTAATAGTGTATAGTAGGTCTTATTACCACTCGCGGTTTGAATTAAATCCAGATATATGGCTCCATACCATTTCTTGTCAGAAAGGGTTGATCGTTCGGGTGATTTGATTTTTGAGCTCGTATCATTTAAAGGTATAACTTTTACCGAACTACCCTTTAAAATAACAGCTCCGTAAAACACCTGGTTAAACCCTTGTTTCTGGATATTATAAGTACATATTTTAACTTTCTTATCATCTGAGATAAGCGTTTTCATACGTTTAAGCTGACTAAAAGGCTCATCAAAAAGCTCTTTATTTGTCCATAAACGATACAATCGCTGCTGTAACTTTGTATTAAATGCATCCTTTTCTTCATCGCCTGAGATGGTCTGCAGATCTTCAAACATACACTTTGTTACCAGATCTCTTGCATCAATAATCACGCGTTTGCCCAAAGAAACTGTTAAAGCATACAACTCATTTTCCGAACTTTTTAAATGGTGCGTAAATGTGATTGAATGGTTACTTTCATTAAGGTTAAACTCTTCTGAAAACCCATATGCCTTTTCTTCGTACCTTACCAGCCACTCCAACTGATAAAGTCCGTTATAAGTTGCAGAGCCGAATATTACTACCGACAAGATATCATCATCTGACTTAACAATGTGGAGCTGATCAGTATAGGTGCGAATTTCATCAATGTCTTTACCCGATTGCCAGATACTTTTTAATTCCTTGTTCAGATCCAGTAACTCAAATCTCTTTTTATTGGGGTCAGTTGTTGAATCCAGTTTATTAAGTCGTTCAGCCCACTTTTGATGTGTTTGCCCATTTACCATCAGAGAGCAAACAATGAAAAGTTGAAGAATTATCAATTTTGTTTTTATCATTCCATAGGTATTACACGCCAAATTTAAGAATAATTGCACACAAGCGGCTATAAAAAAAGGTAGTCTGTTGACTACCTTAGTGCTGTATTGTTGAAATATGATCAATCCCAGTTAAGTAATACTTTCCCGCAGTTACCCTCTTCCATTACATCAAATCCTTTTTGGAAGTCATTGATATGATATTGATGTGTAATAATCGGAGATAAGTCTAATCCTGACATTAACATTTGCTCCATATGGTACCATGTTTCGTACATTTCACGACCATAAATACCTTTTAATGTAAGGCCTTTAAAGATAATACGATTCCAGTCTACCTGGGTTGATGACGGTAAAATTCCCAACATTGAGATTTTCCCCGAATTGTACATGTGTTCAACCAATTGATTAAAAGCAGCCGGGGCACCCGAGCATTCAAGACCTATATCGAAACCGATCATACCTAAGTCATCCATTACATCACGCAGGTTTTCTGTTATCGGATTAACAACGCGTGTTGCTCCCATTTTGCGAGCCAACTCAGCTCTGAACTCATTGGTTTCGGTAGCAACCACATAGCGTGCTCCGGCAAATTTAGCCACTGCTACAGCCATGCTGCCAATTAAACCGGAACCGGTAATCAATACATCCTCACCTATCAATGGGAATGATAAGGCTGTATGCGTGGCGTTACCAAAGGGATCCATAATTGCCAAAACCTCATCAGGAATTGACGCATTGATCTTCATCACATTTGAAGACGGCACCTTAACATATTCGGCAAATGAGCCATCGATATTTACTCCGATACCTACTGTTTTTTCACAAATATGCTGTCGTCCGCGTCGACAGTTACGACAATGTCCACAAGCAATATGACCTTCACCTGTTACACGATCTCCTTCTTTAAACTCTTTAACTTCGCTACCAACACGGGCCACATGACCAACATATTCATGACCGATAGTCATGCCCACAGGAATGGTATTCTGAGCCCATTCATCCCATTTATAAATATGAAGATCTGTACCACAGATAGCAGATTTTGAAACTTTGATTAACACATCATTAGGTCCAATTTCAGGAATCTTAACCTCTTCCAACCAAATACCCTTTTCGGCCTTTGATTTTACTAGTGCTTTCATCATTGTCATAGTGTCGTATTTTTAGCGTGTAATTATTTTCCTATCTGATATAATTCTAAATAACAAAAGTGCAAAAGGTATTTGATATGTGCCTATGATTATTGTCAGCTTTAAAATAAATAAAGGCTGGCAAAAAAGCCAGCCTTTAAGAAACGTTTGATCAGGTTAAGTTATTTAGCCCACCATAATTCTGTGGCTTGTACATCTGCACCCTGACGGTCGATTGCTTCCTGTAAATTATCAGCATTCGTTGTATACGGACTTGAACCATATCTCATTCGCTGAGGATACTTACCATTCAAATCACCCATACCATAAATATCTGAATCGTCGACACCTGCGGCTAATTCGGCTGGATAACCAGTATCACGAACAATAGCCCATGCCTCAAATCCTTCAGTGTAGTTAATTAACCAACGCTGAATGGCGATCATTTCTTCATCGTTAGTGCCAGACAAGTTGGCAGCCGGTGAATCAGCAAGGAATGTGGCAATATCGGCAGGATCAACTTCCCACAATAACATGGCCTGTTCCAAACCTTTGCGATAAAAATCATTGGCATCACCAGTAGCCAGTCCTTTAACAATGGCTTCAGCTCTCATAAAATATGCATCGGCTGATGACACAACAATCTCAGGTGCGATTGGTAAAGACTCATTCTTGGCCTGTACAATATAATCTGCTGGCATACTGTAAAACTCGCGACGATTATAGTCATACATTTCACCATTCAAACGAGGTGGCTGACCAATGTAATAGGTATCTTCATCCATTGTTACCACGGTCTCACCATTTTCATTTAACGTAATGGCATAAACAGCGCCTGCTTCATCAAGATTTGCTAAAATAAAATCTCTGCGTTTAGCGTACAATGCATCATCATCCGATTCTGGCTGAGGGATTGTAATTTCTCCACCAGGCGCTGGTTTGGCATATTTACTTAATCGCGGATCGGCATTGTCCTGTAAGTGGTTTATTACATACTTACTAACTGTCCATTTAGAACCATAACCACCGAAGTTATGCCAAACATCACCATATGCTGCACTATTCCATTGACTGATAACATCATCCTTAGGTAATAATGCATTATCTTCAAAACCTTCCAAAAATGTTCCACCCATAGACTCGGTGATAGCAGGTACAGAAAAGTTATCACCTTCAGCACCATTAGCTCTAAGTGCCAATCGTAATTTTAAGGTGTTTGCCAATGCTTTCCACTTTTGCAGATCACCATCAAAGAATAAGTCATTATCACCCAAATCCTCGTTACCATCACCTGTGGAGGTGGCAGTACCTATCGTTTCGATTGCAGTAGTTAAATCTGTTATCATACCCCAGTAAATATCTTTCTGGGTATCAAACTTTGGCAATAGCACATCCAGGCTTCCTGTTTCACTATAAGGTATTTCTCCAAACACATCAGTAAAATACATGAAATAAAGGCTTCGCATGACCAATCCAACAGAATAAGCCAAAGGATTCTCACGGTCCCCTCCTTCTCCTGTAATCTGAAGATATGTTACCAAAGTACCTGTATAACCTTCAAAATAATCCCAGGTTGCATTGGTATATCCACCACTATAACTATAACCTAAACCATCACTCCACCATGATCCGTTGAAACCAAAACAGAATTGCCCCGCATATCTGTCTGCATGAATCAAATGACCACGCCAATACGGATAACGATCTGGTGCGATCAATTTTACCTGGGCCTTTGTAATAAAATATTTGGCCTCAATATTATCACCTGTAATTGCGGTTGGATCCTGATTGAATTCCTCAAATTTATCGGTACAAGCCCCCATCAATCCAAGCAATAGTGCAACTATTAATAATTTATATATTTTCATAATTATATTCTTTAAAATTAGAACTTAAGGTTAACATTAAATCCAATGCTTCGTGCCGATGGTAACGGGTTATAAAGAATACCTTGTGAGTAGTTACCTGTACTATAACTCATCTCAGGGTCAAAATTCGGTGAATCCTTGTAAAGGAAGAATAAATTACGAGCTATGACGCCAAAAGACGCACCTTTTATAAATGTATCACCGATTAAACTTTGAGGTACCCTGTAGGTCAAAGACAATTCACGAAGACGAACATTAGTCTGACTGTATACATAAGGAGCACCTAAACCAGACACTGCACCCCAATATTGTTCAGCAGTAATAGATGTTTCATTAGGCACATAAATAGGATCACCATTTCCATCAGTTCCATCCAAAACAACTGCGTCTAACACCACATCACCATCTCTGTATTTTAAAGAACGATCTGAAACACCGCTTCCATCAAGAGTTGCATCTGTACCTGAGTAGAATTCACCACCAAAACGGGCATCTATCAGGAATCTGAAGGTAAATGATCGGTAATCAATAGTATTTGTTAAACCAGCTAATGCATCAGGCTGGTAATTACCCAGTAGCTTTGCTTCGCTATCAGTTGGGACACCATCAGAGTTAACAATCATGGTTCCATCCTCTGTTCTGGCATAATCTGTACCCCAGATTTCTCCAAATCCGCCACCTACAGAACCCTGTACAAAAATGTTTCCGCTATTGGTCTGACCAAATGCAAATGTCTCAGTACCTTCAATTAGTGAATTCAGTTTATTATCATTTTGCGAGTAATTCAATGAAATATCCCATGTCAAATTAGATGTTTTGATTGGTGTACCTCCAATTAATATTTCAAAACCAGTATTTTGAATTTCACCCACATTATCAATTACCTTGGAATAACCTGTTGCTTTTGCAACGGGTACAGGGAAAATCAAATCTGTTGATTTAATATCATAAACGGAAAAGTCTGTATAAATACGATTTTTCAGTAAGCGCAATTCAGCACCCAATTCTACTGAAGTGATTGTTTCCGGTTGAAGTTCATTATTATTCTTGGTTTCACTCCTACTCATTGTAGTTCGCCCCAAATATGAATCTGTTGAAGGATCAATATTATAAATATCTACTAACCTGAATGGTTGTGTATCATTACCAACTTGAGCCCAGCTAAGCCTTACTTTGGCGAAATCCAATAAGCCACCACCTAAATCAAGTGCTTCATGTAATAACACAGAGGTACTTACTGATGGATAGAAGAATGACCAATTATCTTTTGGTAAAGATGATGACCAGTCATTACGTCCTGTAACATCCACATACAACCATCTGTCAAACGATAACGATGCCGTTGCATATAATGAATTAACAGTTCTCTTTTTCAGAGGTGCGTAACCTGTAAATATCTGTTCTGCTATATCTACAGGAGGTCCGTCTGGAATCCGGTAGTCTTCACCATTTATTCTGAAGTATGCTTCTCCTCTATACATATGGTTTCCACCAAATGAGGCACTAATGTTAATTCGATCACTAATATCCTTATTAAGCATGAATAAGAAGTCGGCGTTTGTTTCAGTTGTTTTAAACTGACGGAAGTTAAATCGTCCTGTTGGATAATACCAATGACCATATGCCTCTTCCGTTTCAATATTATGATTTGTAAAGTCAGTACCAATTCTTATAAAGGCAGATAACCATGAATTGAAATCATACTGCATTTTAACAAAACCATTGAACCTGTTCTTCCAGTCTTCTTTCCTGTTTTCATATAATGCGAAATAGGCATTTGAGCCAAGGGTATTATATGAATTAGCATTACCATCCGCACCAATCTGGTTGGCTTTTAAATCATCAATAATAAGGTTACGTGGTATAGAATATACATTACCCATTACACCTTCTGTTCCTAAAGTAGGCCTGTTTTTACCATACTGATAGAAATAAGTTGCCTTGGCGTCAAGGGTTAATTTATCAGCCATCTTGGCAAAACCACGCAGGTTAAAATTATGACGTGTTAAATCAGAATTAGGCAGCATTGACTGCGCATCAGTATTGGTATATGAAAAACGTACATTTGCATCTTCATTACCAGCATCTAAAGCAACAGACGTGATTACTGTCGTTCCTGTTTCCAAAAAGTCCTTAACATTATCAGGTTGTGAACTGTAAGGTTTGTTTTCACCTGTCCAGTATAGTTTACTTGAGCCATCTAATGGCGCACCCCATGAATCACTTGCTTGTTTCAAATCTTCAAGATTATCAGGTACAAAACCTTGTTTACCCTGACCATATTGGTTTTGGTATTCGGGCAATAACATTGGGCTGTCAAATGTTAAACTTGAAGAAACGGTAACGCCAAGCCCTTTGGTTGTAGAACCTTTTTTGGTAGTAATAAGGATTACCCCGTTTGCTGCACGTGAACCATATAAGGCAGCAGCGTTAGGACCTTTAAGAACGGTCATCGATTCAATGTCATCAGGGTTAAGGTCTGAAATACCATTACCATAATCTGTTTTTGAATAGGCTCCTGTATCTTCAGCCGAAGATGATCCCTGTGCACTGTTATCCATTGGCACACCATCAACAACATACAATGGTTGGTTATTTCCGGTGATCGAATTGTTACCTCGAATGGTAACTTTTGAACTACTACCAGGACCAAAGGCTCCCTGTGTAATATTTACACCAGCCACTTTACCTGCAAGTGAATTCATCACGTTGACATCTTTAACAGTCGATATTTCTTCTGCTCCGACTTCCGTTACTGTGTAACCTAATGCTTTCTTTTCCCGTGTTAAACCAAGTGCAGTTACAACCACTTCATCCATACCAATTACATCCGGATTAAGGGCCACGTCAATAGTTGCACTATTGGCTGTTACTTCTTTTGATTCCATTCCAACAAAAGAAAAAACAAGAACTGAACCTTGTGGAACTGTAATATTATATGTACCACTAATATCAGTTATTGTACCATTTGTGGTTCCTTTTTGAACAACAGAAACACCCGGTACCGGTTGTCCATCTTCAGTACTTGTTACTACTCCCGTAACATTAAAATCCTGAGCGTAAAGAAACGCTCCGAAAATGAGTGTTGGTATCAGCAACAAACACCTTTTAAACCAACTTACATTTTTTTTCATACGTGTGATTTTTTAGGTTATTAATTATAGAGTATGTTATCATTTGTTAATTCCGATTAGTTTAGTTGTAATCAACATTAGTACAACACCTCCGTATCAAACTGTATTAGTTCCGCTTAGAAACATTGAAATGTAAGCAGTTATTTAAGGATATTCAAGTCATTTTTACACATATTTACATTTAAGAACATATTTAATCACTTCAAAACATATATACACCTACTTGTATGATAAAAAAAAGAGCCCTGCCTAAGCAGAGCTCCCTTCAATTAATTGCACTTATATAATAGTTTGGTTTTAGAGACTATTTTATAGTATGTTTTACTAGTTATTTGCCCACCATACTTTATTCATCATGTCCTTGTTTTCTTCCGGCACATTATCATTGATTGCCACTTCACTTTCAGGAACACGCATACGCTGAGGTAATTTAAAATTAGTACTTCCCTGTGCATATTTTTCAATCGTACGTGTTTCTGTGCTACCATCAGGGTTGACCCATGTTCCGGTAATGGTTCTGTCTTTATCAAGGTACACATACTCAGGATGTCCTGTTCTGCGCACCACTGCAAACGCCTGGTGTGGTACCGTATAAGCAGATACCCATCGTTCTGTTGCAATTATTGCTTCTTTGCCTTCCATATCAGCACCATTGAATTTAGCTACAACATCGTCTGCAAAGCTGCCCACATCGGCTCCCCAGCGTTCACAGCTTGCTTCCAGTCCGGCTTTTAACAATTCAGCATCAGACTGACCATATGTTACCAACCCTCTGTTTACTGCTTCTGCAAGTGCTAAACAAACTTCTGCATAGTCCAGACTAACAGGGCTCCATGTTCCGCCATCATACCATATCGATGGGTGCATCCATGAATAATTGTGAACATAGCCTTCTACTTCATCATTTTGGATATTTGTGATAACACCTTCTTTCAAAAAGAACTCGGCACGGGCAGGACGCCCCTTATGTTCAGCATTTACATCACCCATTGGTCGCATAAAGTACTTTTCCATACGAGGGTCATAAATACCTGAAACAGCATTAATATCTTCTGAAGCAGAACCACCTTCTTTTACTTCTGATGCATAAAGTGCACTTCCTTTCATTACTTCAACAATTTCACGGGCAGGAATAAATGCACCAGGACCAGGTCCCCAGGTCATACTATAACCATCCCATGCATATGAACCATGTGGCATGGACCCAGGCCATGTCTTGAAGAAACCATAGTATTGATTATGCAGATCTGTAGAAGATTTTGTACGCTCAACCATCACATTATCATCATTACCTTCAAGCAACGGATACTGTACTATATTAGCTAATATCGTTTTAGCGCCCTCAGCATCAACATTTGAACGACGCAATGCCATGCGTAAACGCAATGAGTTGGCAAATTTTCTCCACTTACTGATATCGCCTTTGTAAACAAGGTCATAATCAGACATTGTACCAATTGTAACGTCATCAGCTAAATTCTCTTCCACTACCATCTTCAACTTGGCTTCGATATCGTCATATATGGCTTTTTGAGCGTCGAACTTCGGAGTAGGAATATCAATATTACCATGTTCTGAGTAAGGAATATCTCCGAACAAATCAGAGATCTTAAGGAACTGAAAAGAGCGTAACACATGGCAAATACCTGTAAACTCTTTTGCGAAATCTTCCTCAGGGTTTTCCTCGTAATATTTCAAAAGTACATTCGTATTGGCAAACAAGGCCCCGCCATAACCATTGGCATACGATGATGAATTATACGAATCCCATGCTGCAGCAGTCCATCCTTCACTGTAATCATATGAACTACCTGGTCCCCACCAACAACCTGTGTAACCACCATCTACATGTCCTGCAAAACGTTCGGCATGCAATACAACGCCACGCCAAAATTCAAATCTATCTTCATGAAAGGCCTTACGCATTGAGCTCGCCAATACAGCTTCTGTTGCAGGATTATCAGCAGAAGGTGAGTTTGGGTTTGTGTTCATTTCATCAAAGTCATCAGTACAACTGAAACTCGTCAAAGCAACCAAACCAACTAAAATATATTTATTAAATATCTTCATCTGTTCAAATTTACTTTTGATTAAAACTTAACATTAACAGTAAAACCATAAGACGTCGTTGTAGGTACGTTATACAAGTTATATCCCTGCGCGTTACCTGTACCCCATGTTTGATTCGGGTCGATATCCTTGGCATCTTCATCGCGATAGATAAAGAATAAGTTATAAGCATTGAAGTTGACACTCAGGTTTTTAATAAAGAAATCAGGATCTAACTTAAAACTATAGCCTAAGCTCAATTCACGTAAACGTACGTTTGTTGCGTCAACAACCCATGGTTCACCATAGTTGGCTAATCCACCCCAGTATGCCTGCGCATTCATTAAAACTGTTGTTGGGTTTCCGTCAGCATCAACTCCTGACACTTCAACACCATTTTCACGATATTCAAGCGTATTTTCGGTAATACCTTTGGCTGTTAAAGCTCCTTTTGTTGCATTCATTACATCTCCGCCAATCTTACCATCAATTAATGCTCTGAAGTTTAATCGCTTGTATGAGAATGTATTTAACCATCCAAATGTCGCATCAGGAGTAAAATTACCAAGTTCAACACGTTCGCTTCCTGGTAAAAAGCCATTGTTACCCAACTGATATTCACCATCAACTTTCGAAGGCATACCCATTATTACTCCATAACCATCTTTTCCTTTGTTGGCAACTATTTGCACTCCACCTACAATATTACCAAGATCGGCTAACACCTGGGTATCCAGTCCTTCAGCCAATTCTTTAACCTCTGTGGTATTCTTGGCTAAAGTCAGGGTTGTTTCCCACTCGAAAGATCCTGTCTGAACAGGGATACCTCCTATTGATAATTCAAATCCACTATTAACAACATTACCTCCGTTAAGGTACTTATTAACGTAGCCTGTAGCCGATGAAACTTTCGTTGTGAACAGCTGATCTTTAGTCGACTGAGAATAGAAGTTAATGTCAGCGAATAAACGGCTGTTGAATGCTCTGAAATCTACACCAAACTCCATTGAACCTGTACGTTCCGGCTTTAAGTCAGGTACTCCTGGTGTTCCGTCAACATCCATTAATGGAATTCCATTATGATCTAAAAGTGGATTAACTCCAAATGTAGTTGCCAAACGATACGGATCTGAATCATTACCTACCTCAGCATAACCAACACGTACTTTTAGCAGATTCACATTGTTAAGCTCAAATACTTCATTAAGCAAAATACTTGTCGAAACTGCAGGATAGAAATATGAACGGTTCTCTTTTGGTAAAGTAGAACTCCAATCGTTACGGAAAGACGCATCTAAATAAAGGAAGTTTCTATAGCCCAGATTTAATGTGGCATATGCAGAATTAACCTGTTTTTCGTAAATGTTATAACTCGCATTTTTATTCAGGTAGTTCTGGATATTCCAGAAACCATTTGAAATAACATCATCACCACGGTTATACGTTACCTGGCTATTGTTTTTCATGATGTTACCACCAAGGTTAACACCAAAGTCCAATTCACCGAAACGCTTGTTATAACTTAAAAGCGCATCAAAGTTTGATTCACGACGCTTGTATTGGTTCATGATCCACTGACCGGTACTATTCTGCTTGTGTCCAAGGTTATAACGTTCTTCAATGGAGTTGTCAGTATAGTCTGTACCTGCTCTTACAAAACCTGATAAGTTATCAGTAATATCAAAGTCCAGCTTAACAAAACCGATCAAACGATCTTTCTTATTGATCATGTTATCGTGCAATGTCGTCCAGTATGGATTCATTTGCGTACCAATAAATGGGTCGTTTGGCGTATTATTGTAATTGTACTTTTTAAGCTCGTTTAAGTTGGTATTACGTGGCAGTGTGAATAAACCGTAAATAGCATTGCTACTTCCTTCACCTAACCATGTACCACCTTCAATTTCCTGATTGATATAGTTTGCTTTCGCATCAACTCTTAACCATTCGGCCAGATCATACTGTGTTCTGATATTGAAATTATGACGCTTTTGCTCGTTTCCTGGTACAATACCATTGCCATACAGGTTAGTATAAGAGAATCGTGATGACCCTTTCTCTCCTCCTTTTGTCAAGGCAATTGTATTTGTCGTTTTAAACCCTGTTTCAAAGAAATCGTTGATATTATCAGGCTGCGGAGAATAAGTTAAGTTATCCTCAAATCCACTCCATGATGGTAAGCTCTGACCTGTCATTGCCGGTCCCCAACTATCATCGGTAACTGTAGTCGAGTATGTTGGTACATTATCGATATAACTACCCTGGCCATACTTGTTCTGAACCTTTGGAAGGTATTGTTCTCCAACAACATCAAACATATTTGAACTCGAAACTTCAACACCAAGACCTTGTCCTTTTGAACCTGATTTAGTGGTGATAATAATAGCACCGTTCTGTGCACGGGATCCATACAATGCAGCGGCATTGGGTCCTTTCAGTACAGTTACACTTTCAATATCATCAGGGTTAATGTCCATAGAACCTGAACCAAAGTCCTTTCTATCCCATACTCCAGATGCTTCTTCTACTGTTGAGTTATTGACAGGTACACCATCTACTACATAAAGTGGCTGGTTATTACCTGAAATAGAACTGTTACCACGTAAAACAACGCGATTAGAAGAACCCAAACCTCCTTGTGAGGAGCCCAGATCCAAACCTGCAACTTTACCCTGCATAGAGTTTAGAACATCACTACCTGCAGCAGCCTGAATTTCCTCACTATCCACCTTTGAGACACCATAACCCAAAGACTTTTCTTCACGCTTGATACCTAAGGCAGTAACAACAACACCTTCCATCTCAATTGATTCAGATTGAAGGGCGATATTTATTGTGGTCTGACTGCCGACAGTAACTTCCTGGGCTTTCATACCAACAAATGAATAAGCAATAACAGCACCGCTTGGAGCAGTTATTGAGTAATTACCGTCAATATCGGTAATCGTACCATTAGTAGTTCCTTTTTGAACTACTGAAACACCCGGGATAGGCATTCCGTCTTCAGCACCTGTTACAGTACCGCTAATTGTAACATCCTGGGCAAATGCTATACCTACTGATAAAAGTAGCATAAGCGCTCCCATGAGTCCTCTCTGAAACCAGTTAAATCTTCTTTTCATAAAGAGTTTAATTTTGGAATTAGTTAACATGTTTTTTAAATAAATGTGAGAAGTAGCAACAGGGTTAGCATAAGTAAAAGAAGAACAATCAGCACGCTGCGTATTAAAAAATAGCGGCGTGCCTCATGTCTTATACTCGATGGTTTATCTCTATTGCTCATTGCCAATTTCATGCTGACAAAACTATTGAGCAGCAGAATCGGCGAATTAAACCAATGTTGAAAAGGATAGAACTTTTAACACTTGAATTGTACTGATGTACCAGAGTTGTACTCTTGTTGCATTTCGCACAAAATAAGGGCTTAACAAATGTTATTTTCCCTTGTGAATTGCTCCTCGACGAGCCACTTAACTATGTCCTGTTGTATCACAGGTATCAGGGCTCACGGTCTTGCTTTACCATTTCTTGCAATAGAGACGCCATGGGTTAGCACAAAAAAAGTCGTAAAGAACATCATTATCAAATAATGTTCCTTACGACTTTGTCGTAACGCACGGCGTTATTATTCACCGTTCGAAAATAGCGACGCCTTGAATTAATGCTTTATTTCACCAATCAAACAAGGTTCATCCCCATTCAATTCAATAGCTACTATGAGCATGTTGTACAGTTTATTCTTCTCGAGTTTGCTTAAGGCCTTAACCGGAATGTAGTATTCACCATATCCCTTTGAAAAGTCACCTTTAATGGTATCGATCAAAACTTCTTGTTGCTTCCCTATAAACTGTTTGCGGTAGTCCAATTTTGCCTGATATGCCTCTTGTCGCAATAATTCACTACGACGCGTTTTCTCTTTTTCAGCTACAACATTCGACATACGTGCCGCGCGCGTGTCTTCCCGTTTGGAATATTTAAAGGTATGCACATGACCAAACTGCAATTCTTTTATGGAATCGAGTGAGCGTTGAAAATCGGCCTCTGATTCCTCAGGGAAACCAACAATTATATCAGTAGTAACATTAAACAAGGGATCAATAGCCCGGAGACGCTCAACTGTTTTTTTATAAAGCTTATAGGTATACATTCGCCTCATTTTAAGCAGAACAGATTCAGAAGCACTCTGTAGGCATAAATGTAAATGAGGCGTGATCTTAGGATGCTTTAATAACTCAAAAAAATCATCATCAAAACTATCCGGCTCTATGGATGAAATACGTAATCTAAAATCCAAATCCAGATCAACGATCTGCCTGATCAATCCTGAAAAATTAGTCTCACCATGCTTATAGCGACTAATATTAACACCTGTTATCACCACTTCCTTATAGCCAAAACCGACAACCTGACGTATATTTTCCAGAATTTCGCTGACGGGCCTGCTAACAGCTCTGCCTCTTACTTTCGGAATGATACAGAAAGTGCAGTAATTATCGCAACCATCCTGTATCTTTATCATACTTCGTGTATGGAAAGTTTCAGCTGCAGGAGCATAGCTAAATACCCCTCCCTGGTTTTGGTTGGCCGGTATGATCTCTTTATTAAAATGGGCTTCTACAAGCTGTGGAATAGCACTCTTCTGCTCGTTCCCTACCACATAGGCATTGGGATAACGCTGTTCCAGCTTCTCCTTATGATGATTGGCCATGCAACCCGTAATAATCAGCATTCCCGAATGTCCGTTATTCAGTGCATTGTTAACCACATAGCGCGATTTCTGATCGCTCTGATTGGTAACTGTACAGGTATTTACTACAAATACATCAGTATCATCGCTATCTTCAACCACATCATAGCCCAATCCTGCAAACCTGGAAGCCAGTGCATCCGTCTCGAACTGATTTAAACGACAACCCAGTGTCTTAAATCCAACTTTCTTCTTCATTCTTTAGCTAACCTACCAATTCTGATACTTCCACCAACTCTCCCTCTACAGAGAAGTTGCTGGCACTGGTTATTTTCACATTGACTATCTTACCGATCAGCGATCTGTCTTCAGAAGCAAAACGAACCGTGATCTTTCCTTCGGTTTGACTACTTAGATATCCGCTTTTTCGATCGGTATCGCGCACTAATACCTGAACTACCTTGTCAAGTAAATTAGCATTATATGCACCGGATACCTCAGCCAAATCGTCGGACAATAAAGCCAGTCGCTGCTTTTTAATTGTCAGATCAACATCATCCGGCCAGCTATACGATGCCGCACCAGGTCGCTTTGAATACATAGCTATATAAGCCATATTGTATTCAAATTCTTTCAAAGCCTTGCGCGTATTTTGAAACTGCTCCTCTGTTTCACCAGAGAAACCTACAATAATATCGGTAAACAAGGTCGCCTGTGGGATCAATTCCCGTATGGCAGTAACAGTTTCCCGGTATTTCTTAACCGAATGCTTACGGTTCATCTTGATCAATACCTTATCATCACCCGATTGCAGTGGCAAATGAATTTGTTTACCCAAACATTTATACCGGGCAATCACCTCAATGACATCGCGCCCCATATCACGAGGATGCGGCGAGGTAAAATACACCCAGAAAACATGCTTCGACGTCTCTCCAATCTTGCCTATTTCTTCCAGCAATCGGGCAAAGCTTATCTCCGCACCTTTCTTATCCAAACCGTAGGAGTTCACATTTTGTCCCAGCAAGGTTATTGATTTATATCCCTTTTCAACAAGGCTCCTTACTTCATCGATTATTTCCACAGAAGGCCGGCTCACTTCTCGTCCGCGCGTATAAGGCACCGCACAAAATGAGCAAAACTTATCACATCCGTTCTGAATCGGTATAAAGGCTTCAAATGAACTGTTATACTTTGGCTTAACCTGCCAGAAGAAACTCATTTCTTCCTTAGGGTTCAGATTGTCCCGTTCCAGTGCTGCAGGCGTAGTTATTCCATATTGTGAAAGCATTTGCGGTAACTGCGGTAACTCACGCATAGCAAATACGATATCAAATAATTTTAAAAACTTTTTTCTATCCGCAGGCAACACACAACCACTGATAAACGTGATCAGATTGTGCTTCGCTTTTCGTTTATTCCACAAGGCTATTTTTGAATAAACTTTATCAATGGCCTTTTGACGCACAGAACAGGCCAGTATACCAATTATATTAGCTTCTTCTTCATGATCGGTCCACTGAGCACCCATCCCATCCAAAACTCTTTTCACTCGTTCACTATCAGATTGATTCATCTGACATCCCAGCGTTACTAAATGATACTTCACTTGTTAATGATTAATTATTTATACTCGGTGCTTAGTGGATTGTCCTCAATGCAAAACACTTAATGGTTGATGATATTTTAAAAATATACCTCTGCATGAATATTATCGGTACTCACGCCCTGATCTTCCAGTATATCGTATACATCATGGATCATGTTACAGTTACCACATAAGTAATAATGTACATCCTTCCCAAAAGGGTTCTTCTTTAAGTATTCAGTAACACGTCCTGCGTAATCTCCCTTTTTATCCTGAGATGTACACAGCACATATTTATCATTATCATAGGCATTTGATTCATAAGCTTCTTCAGCATATTTAACACCATGAAGCAAAGTATAATTCAAGCCTGGCTTGCTCAAAACAAAGCTATGAAATGGCGAGATACCGGTACCACTTGCTATAAATACATATTTTTGATTGTCGGGCAGATCTTTATTGATGGTAAAATAGCCAACAGGCTCTTCGACAATTACGAAGCCTCCCTTTTGCAGTTTCTTAAGGCTGGGTGAAACCAATCCATTCTCTACTTCTTTTACCAATATTTCAATGAAATCATCCTGCTCGGCACTGTAAATCGAATACTCTCTTGTATGAATGCCATTAGGTGGGCCAACACATACATGCTGTCCGGCTTCAAACTGCATATCCTTTTTCTCAATTTTTATTACAAAGGTGCTCTCTGTCAAATGACGGATATCCAATATTTCGTGTAAATCTGTTTTTATTTTGTTTGCTACAGGCACTTCTTTTTCCATATTTTATAGTTGTTCATTTAATGATATCAATTTTCTTATCCCCGCGGAGTTAATTTTCCTCAACAATAAACACGCAATTATCGCATTTGGTTTAATAAAAAAGACTTTAAAGTATTAATAGTTGTAAATATTGGCGGCACACCCCACCTATGGCTCTGATTTACTACAATATACCTCTGCAGAATCACAACTATATACAAATCCGGAAATATGGGGCTCGCAAGAACACAAATAAAAAAAGGACAGCTATACCTATCTAATGCTGAAGCAATTCGAAACCTATTGAAAGCAAAATAATTAGAATACAAACCATTTGACACAACAACATGGACACATAAGAAGGAAAACAACGATTATCATTTTTTTTCTATCTTCACCATTGCTAAAAAAACGCTTATGCACCGGTATTTATCGTTTCTATCTGTTTTCCTACTATTCTTTGCCAATGCAGCTCAGACTCAAAACTCGCAGTTTGATTTTAATGGCTTAGATACTGAAAATGGCTTAAGTAACAATTCGGTCAACTGCATTATACAGGATAGTCGGGGCTATATGTGGTTTAGCACCTATTACGGACTTAATCGTTACAATGGCTACGAAATAAAAACTTTTTACAGCACCTCTGATAAAGAAGAAACCTTATCCAGCAATTTTATAACTCAACTAATTGAAGACCACAAAGGTAACATATGGGTGGGAACAAAGTTTGGCCTTAATAAATTTGATAAGGACACCGAACGTTTTAAACGATACTGGGCCGATGAAAACTCACCTGCCGCACTCACCAACAACCAGATAGGGGCTTTAATGATGGATAGCCGGGGAAATATGTGGATCGGCACAATGGGTGGAGGACTACATTATTACCATGAACAGATTGATGGATTTTCATGTTTTGCTCAAAGCGAGCCTCCAGGCACCTTTACCAATACAATATCTGCCATTACAGAAGGATACAATGGTGAATTGTGGGTTGGAACATATGGCAATGGTCTTAGTATGTTTAATCCTCAAGAACATTTCTTTATCAACTTCGATTTCCCAACCATGCAAATAAATGATTTGCTTGACGATGGCAATGGCAGTATTTGGATAGCTACTGATAACATGGGTTTATACCGCTTTGATAAGGAGATGAAGGTATATGAACGCTTTGATATGGCGGGTAGTAATATCAAGACCAACCTCAACATCATTCTGTCACTGACACTTAACAAAGACGGCAGTATACTGGCAGCCGTTGATGGTGGTGGCGTAGTTAATATTGACCCTGTTAAAAAACTGGTTATTAACGATAAAGAACAAAACCAGGCATTTGCCAATCTCGATACCAAAGCGGTATTCTCTGTGTATATTGACAGCAACGGTCTATACTGGATTGGTACCATTGGTAAAGGCCTCAGGATCATTAATACCGAACGTAACCGCTTTAGTCATTATACCCATCAGCTTCACGACCCTAACAGTCTAAGTGATAATTCAATCCTTTCTTTACTGGAAGATTCAAAAAAGCGAATCTGGGTAGGGACAGATGGTGGAGGATTAAACCTGTTTGATCATGATAAAGGAGTCTTCAAAAGCTATAACCATTTAAGGTCGAACCTTAAAAGCAATGTTATAAAGCGAATAATTGAAGATAACAACCAAAATATATGGTTAGGAACATATGGTGGTGGACTGGCCTGGCTCAATGAAGAAACAAGTGAATTACTTTCTTACATTCCTGAAAATCATCTGGAGACAGAAAACACCTCACTGTCTGTATGGTCCTTGTGCCAACAGGAGAACGACAGACTTTGGGTTGGTACTTTGGGCAATGGTCTTTATGAGTTCAATACTCAAACTAAAGGATTCACCCATTTAAGTGAAATTTATCCCCAGTTGAATGAGGTAATGAACGATTACATACTCAGCCTGTTTGTCGACTCACAAAAGAATCTTTGGATAGGAACAAGTAACGGAATTTATGTATGGCTTTACAATGAGAAGAAGTACATACGTTATTTATTTGACCATGTAAACGATAGCGGGGTTGGAAAAAATGCCATACTATGCATATATGAATCCAAAGACGGTAATATATGGATCGGTTCAAACGGCGGTGGGATCTTTAGCCTGAACCCGGAGAATGGGGATATTAAAAATCTGACTACCAGCAATGGACTTGTACAGGAACAGGTCTATGACGTTGTGGAGGCACAGGATAACACACTGTGGTTTGCGACTCATGGGGGCATATCAAAATATGAGATCAATACGGGTCGCTTTCAGAACTACGATGGCAGAGACGGTTTACTGGGCAGTACATTCAATGCATTGCTATACTCACAAACCAATAAACTGATTGTTGGTGGTGTTAAAGGACTCAACTTGTTTGATCCTAATGTTATCAAAGTCAACGACAACGTACCTAAAGTTTTACTGGCTGAGCTATACATCAACAATACTCCGGTAAAAGCCGGAGACAAAGACAGTCCGCTAACTGAAAACATTGCTGATGCCAGGGAAATAGTATTACAGCACGATCAGGCCAATATCGGAATCGAGTTTGTTGCCATTAACTATTTTATCTCTGAAAAGAACTCATATAGTTATGTGCTCGACAACTCATCGGAACAATGGAGTACACCATCATCAAACCGACTGGTAAAATACAATAACCTGAAACCCGGCGATTATACTTTCAGGGTTAAAGCTGCCAACAATGATGGTGTATGGAGCACAACTGAAACAACCATAAATATTAAAGTACTGGCACCATGGTGGAAAAGATGGTATGCTTACCTTGCCTATTTTCTCATAATAGCTTCAGCCATGTATGCCTACATACGCTATACTGTCCTGTGGATCGACCTGAGACGCAAACTGGAATTTGAAGTAATGGAGCGGGAGAAAATCAAGGAGTTGAATCAAATGCGCTTACAATTCTTTACTAATATATCGCATGAATTCAGAACACCTTTAACCCTGATATCAGGTCCGCTCGAATCGTTAAAAAAACAGCCGCACTTAGATACTGAGAACCAGAAATTATTTGATATAGCCCACAAAAACACCAACCTGTTGTTACGTTTGATCAACCAGGTGATGGACTTTAGAAAAGTTGAGACTGGTTCACTGACGCTTAACGCATCAAATGCCGATATTGTCGCATACATTATTGAGTGCGGAGAAGCCTTTGAGCATATGGCCGCTGAGCGAAACGTGACATTTAATATCGATAGTAATATCGACCACCTGAATATTCAGTTTGATAAAGACATTATTGAAAAGGTCATTTACAACCTCTTATCCAACGCTTTTAAATATGGAAAGGAAAATGGAAGTGTAGCCTTAGCAATTCTACTGTCAGACGAACAGATCCTTGAAAGGCAAAAACTTATTATTCAGGTAAAAGATGATGGCGATGGCATAGACAGCGAAAATCCCAATGAGGTATTTAAACAATATAAACGATTCAGGCAAAGCGAGCAGCATATTCCAGGTACCGGCATCGGGCTGGCACTGACCAAATCGCTGGTTGAACTGCATGGCGGTACTATATCCGTTGAATCGGCAAAAGGCATCGGCTCAACCTTTACCGTTGCCATTCCGGTCATCAACAACATTGCTGAAAACAGCGAATCAAAAAAACAGGAGTCTTTTGTTGTTAAGGCAAACACCCAGGTCGAAGAAAAGGTAAGATTGCTTAAGGACTCTTCTAAAAAATACTCATTAATGCTGGTTGATGACAACCCGCAAGTCATTGATTATCTGAATTCAGTTTTACAGGACCAGTATATGATTACCAGTGCATCCAATGGACAGGAGGCCTATGACGCGCTTTTAAAGCGCTCGTATGACCTGCTGATCACCGATGTGATGATGCCGGTAATGAATGGTATCGAATTGTGTGATCAACTCAAAAACAACATCCATACCAGCCACATTCCTGTTATTATGCTGACTGCTAAATCGTCAGTCGAAAATAAGATTGAAGGTTTAAAAACCGGAGCTGACGCCTACTTACCAAAGCCGTTTAACCCCGATCTGCTGACAGCCTACATCGAAAACCTGCTGAAAAGCCGCGAGAAGCTAAAAGAGGTGTTCACAGGCAATGCTTTGATACAACCGTCTGAGGTGACTTCAACTTCGGTGGATGAACAGTTTATTCAAAAAGCACTTGATGTTGTTCGCGCCAATATGGAAGACGAAGCATTCGGCGTAGAAGAATTTGGGCGTGAACTGGCCATGAGTCGTAGTAACCTGCATCGCAAAATCAAAGCACTCACCAATAAATCCACAACCGACTTTATACGGACTATACGGTTGAAAGAGGCGGCTGCAAGGCTTATCAGCAGTGATGACCAGATCAGTGAAATAGCTTACAAGGTGGGCTTTAACAGCAGCTCGTACTTTATCAAAAGTTTTAAAAAAGAGTTTAAGATGTCGCCTGGTCAATACAAGCAGGCACACAAACGTTGGAATTAATTTAACTCTTTGTTCTATTTAAGGTAACAAAAATGTAACTTTCGGAACTGTTGCCCAGTAAAGCAACACGAGTAGAAAAAGGAAACAACAACGTTTAATGAATTTATTGACAACCTGCATATTCTTGTCATTCGTTGCAATGGTAAGTTTAATGCCTTTTAGAGTATTGTACTGCTTTTCAGATTTTGCTGCTTTTGTAATGCACAAAGTGGTGAAGTATCGCCGAAAAGTCATTTACGATAATCTATATAAGTCTTTCCCCGACAAATCCTCCGAAGAAATAGAGAAGATCGCCAAGGCCTTTTATAAAAACCTGACAGACAACCTACTTGAAAGTTTTAAGGCGTTTACGATGAAACACTCGTCCATTATTAAACGGCATAAAATCCTTAACCCTGAATTGTTAGAATCATTGTTGGAACAGCACAAAGGAGTAATTGGGGTAACTGCTCATTATGCCAATTGGGAATGGGGTAGCCTTTCAGGGAGTTTACAATGCGACAACCACTTTGTAGCCCTGTATAAACCACTAAATAACAAATATATTAACAACATCCTTTTACGAAGCAGGGCCAAGTGTAATACCGAATTGGTATCCATTAAGGAAACATCAGACATGTTCAGGCAATACGAGAACAAGAACTACGTTTTCTTAATGGCAGCCGATCAAAGTCCGGCCAAAGGAAAACAAATGGACAGTGCCTATTGGTTTGAGTTTTTCAATCGTCAGACGGCCTTTTTGCATGGTCCTGAAAAATATTCACGCCGCTACAATTACCCTGTTGTTTACATAGACATACAACGTGTAAAAAGAGGGTATTACGAGGTTGTTTTATCAACCTTAACAGAATCACCCAATAACCTGCCCGATGGGAAAATAACTGAACTTTACAAAAACAAGTTAGTGGAGATTATTAGTACCCGCCCTAATGATTGGTTATGGTCACATAATCGCTGGAAACGATCGCCAAAACAATAATGAAAATGAAAGAGATACATATAGCACAAATGCTTCGCAACCGGGCTCAACAATATAAAGAACGTGAAGTATTCAGGTATAAAGAAGAGCAGGAAGTTAAGACAATGAGCTGGTCTGCGTTCCGGCTTCAGTCGGAACATATAGCGTGTTACCTGCTTAAAAAAGGCATTGGAACGGCCAATAATGTTGGTATTTACAGTCAGAACAGACCTCACTGGACTATCTCAGACCTGGCTATTCTTTCATGCAGGGCTGTAGTTGTTCCAATTTATCCAACCGCTACCTTTGAGCAATTAAAATACATTATCGATGAAACAGAGATGCAGGTTTTGTTCGTTGGTGATAATGATCAGCTCCCAAATGCCGTTAAAGCTCTTAACGAAACCCAAAGTCTAAAATACCTTATTACATTTGACTGCCCCGGGCAAGACGATGAACGAATAATATCCTTTTCTGAGATCATTAATGGCGACCTCACTGAAAATAAGGAGCAATTAGAACAACAGCTGGCCTCAGCTAAAGATGATGACCTGGCAACCATTATCTATACATCGGGTACAACAGGCGAACCCAAAGGTGCCATGTTGCAGCACAAACAGTTTATGCATGCTTTTGAAATGCATAAAAAGCGTGTTTTCCTGACCGACAAGGATGTGTCCATGTGTTTCTTGCCCTTGAGTCATGTCTTTGAACGCACCTGGACTTACTATTTACTTTATTCAGGTGGTACAAATATTTACAACCTTGATCCGAAAGCTATTATTGAAGAGCTTCCGAAGGCGAAGCCTACGGTTATGTGTGTTGTTCCACGCTTCTTTGAAAAAACATATGATGGTATTCAACAAACAGCCAGTAAGTGGCCCAAAGTTCAAAAGGCTATCTTTGACTGGGCTGTTAACACAGGTCGTCAATACATTGAGTACGAAAAGGATAATAAAAAAGCGCCTGCTTTATTAAACCTTAAGCGATCAATTGCCAATGCACTGGTATATAAAAAGATCCGACAGGTATTTGGTGGCAATATTCGTTTTATGCCTTGTGCCGGCTCAGCACTGAATAACTTCCTGTTACGATTTTTTCACAGCATCGGGCTCCATATTTGTTACGGCTATGGTGCCACTGAAACCACCGCAACGGTTTCGTGCATGCCAAATAAAAACTACGACTTTGACTACACAGGTGATATTATGCCTGGTATTGAAGTGAAGATCAATGAGGAAAATATGATTCTCGTTAAGGGCGAATCGGTATTCACCGGCTATTATAAAAAACCGCAGCAAACAGCAGAGGTCTTGAAAGACGGGTGGTATCACACCGGCGATCAGGGTTCTATTCCTGCTCCGGGTAAACTGCATATGACTGAACGCATCAAAGACATCATAAAAACGTCCACTGGAAAATACATATCGCCTCAAAAGATTGAGTTAGAACTGTCAAAAAGTTCGTTTATTGAGCAAATCTGTATCATTGGTGATAACCGTAAGTACCTGACGGCTATAATCGTTCCTGCATTTCCGGCCATTAAAGACATGGCCAACTCAGAAAACATAAAAGCGGAGAAGATGGCTGTATTATTGAAGGAGCCCATCATTTATAAGTTAATGGAGAAGGAAATACAGAAATTCCAGAGTCACCTGCCAAAACATGAGCAGGTTATCAAATTTCAACTGCTTGACCAGGCTTTTAGCATTGACAATACGATGCTGACTAATTCCTTAAAAGTTCGCCGAAAGCAGGTTAATCAGATATATAAACAAGAAATTGAGGCCATGTATTAGGGAATGTGAGGATGTGAGATGTTAGGATGTGAGATGTTCGATGTGGTGATGTCTCATGCAACCACTAAACTCATCAACAATTCGACAATTCGACAATTTGACAATTTGACATTTAGAATGCAAGATATAGAACACTGACAAATAGCGCCTTACGCCTATCGCCTTCAACCTATAAACTTGTAAACTAATCAACATTTTCAACAATTCGACAATTCTACATCCAAAAACTATTCTGATACATTTCATGCTTATTGTGTTTTAGTGGTTTGCATTTAAACTTTTCACAAACATACAAACACAGAAAGGCCGAATCAATTACAATGCATGCATTGTAATTTGGAGAATAACTCATTTGCTTCATATTGTGCTACTTACAGCACTTTTGATGCTTTTTATGTTAAAAACATAACCCACTGCACGTTAGTAAAAACACCTTTTTCGCGTAAAAAATCCCAAAAACGACACAAAAATGTCACTTTTAGACACTTTCTGACCCTTATTGGGGTCTTTTCTGAGTCCTTTTTGGGTCTTCTTTGGGGATTGTTCGGTAATTCTTCGGTAATTGTTCGGCTACGCGCGTAGCCGAACAATTACCGAAGAATTACCGAAGAAGGGTCGAAGCTTTTCCGAAGGAGGTAGCAACCCAATTGCAATAATTACCGAATAAAACTTGGTAAAATTTGCAGTTTGCCGGTCACACTGGTGTAAAACTGCAGTTACTGAACATCACCACAATCGTATTAAGCTGACATCAAAAATTCAATAATGAACTCAGGTCAATAAATCCTTAATATCGTCAACTGTAAGGTTTTTCATGATACTTTCATCCGTTTGGACAATATCACCTGCCACTTTTTTCTTGCGTTCCTGCAATTTAAGGATTTTCTCCTCCACCGTGTCGCGACAAATCATACGATAGGCAAATACGTTCTTATACTGACCAATACGGTAACAACGGTCGATAGCCTGGTTTTCAACCGCAGGATTCCACCAGGGGTCAACTATATAAACATAATCGGCTGCAGTAAGGTTAAGCCCTGTTCCACCAGCTTTTAAGCTGATCAAAAAGACTCTTAGCTCATCATTGGTCTGAAAATTATTGACAGACTTTTCACGTTGTTTTGTCGTACTTTTCCCATCCAGGTATTCAAACTCTATGCTGCGACGAGTCAACTCATCTTTAATTAAACCGAGCATTTTAACAAACTGTGAGAAAATAAGGATTTTATGGTTCGCTGTTTTATCTGTAATATGCTGGACTATTTCTTTGATCTTTACTGATTCGGTTTCTTCAATACTACCACCGATTAACTGAGGTGAATCACAGATCTGCCGTAAACGGGTTAAGGCCTCGAGTACCATCAGTTTAGACTTACCCATTCCCTCCTCTTCCACTTTACCAATAAGCTGGTCACGAAACTGGTTACGGTAAGCATCATAGACCTTACGTTGTGCAGTATCCATCTCGCAAAAGATCACATCCTCTGTTTTAGGAGGTAACTCAGAGGCTACTTTCTCTTTTGTACGCCTTAGAACGAACGGGTTGATCAGGCGTTGCAGTTCTCCCCCGATCAGCTCATCACCATCCTTATCAATAGCATTGGAGAAACTGTCCTTAAAGGTGGATACGCCCCCCAGAAAACCACGGTTAACAAAGCTCATCTGGGCATATAAGTCAAAAGTACTGTTCTCTATCGGTGTACCCGAAAGCGCCAGTCGGCTGTTGGCCTTCAGTAAACTGGCTGCCTTATAACGTCGCGATGCAGGGTTTTTAATGGCTTGCGATTCATCCAACACGATATAGTTAAACGAATATTCCTTTAGCTTTTCAATATCGCGCAACAGAATGCCATAGGTAGTAAATACAATATCATAGTCATCAAACGTACTTACATCATCAACACGCTGCACACCGTAATGGTAATGGGCTCTTAGCTGTGGAGCGAACTTACGTATTTCGTTCTCCCAGTTAAAAAGAAGAGTCGTAGGTACCACAATCAGGTTGGTTTGCGGGTTACGCTCCAACACATGCTGTAAAAAAGTTAGTACCTGCAGTGTTTTACCCAAGCCCATATCATCGGCCAATATTCCGCCCCAGCCCATTTCATGCAGAAAGTTAAGCCAGTTAAGCCCCTCCTTCTGGTAGTGTCGAAGATCGGCCGTTATTGACTTTGGAACCGCTGTATCCTCTATACTGGTAAATGAAGCCAATTTACGGCGTTTTTCAGCTAATTCTTCCAGAACAGCCACATCATCAATACTGTCAAATAACTCATCGACAATTGAGAAACGTAATTTGGACACTGCCAATGAGTCGCCGTTAACCTCTCCATGACGGAAGTATTTTTCAAAACGATGAAACCACTCGGCTGGCAACACACCTACTGAGCCATCGGATAACTGGATATACCGCTGCTTTTTCAACACCGCTTTTCTGATATCGCTTAGCTTCACCTCAATATCACCAAAGCTGACATGTATTTTAATGTCAAACCAGTCTTGTCCCGAACTAATGGATGTAGAAATTTTACCCTTATGCGGCGAATATTTAAAACTCTTCAGATCATTTAATCCATATACTTCTACATTATTCATCTGAAGCGCATCAAAGAACTTATAAAACCACATGTCGTGGTTAAACTCATTGTAATGCAGGTGAAATACCTTACTACTCTTTTGCGCTTCAAATTTTGGATGCAACGAGGACAGTTGCTCAGCAAAATCAGCCTCTAATTCAAAGTTGCGCTTGTATTGTATGATCTTGTCATCTTCCTCAATTATTACATTACCATTGGTGGTTAATTTAACCGATACTCCATGGTGGTATTCAACCTGTGGAGTAATAAGTAAATGCTGATCACGTTCCGATAAGAACACCTGCTTTTTCTTAAAGTCCAGCTCCGCTACTTCCAATGGGTAAATGCCTTTATCAAACTCCATATCGAAGCTATTGGCCAATGGCTTTATCACATTATCAAAAAACTGTTGTTTATGCGATTTGACCATTTTAATCGGCTCATCGTGTTCAACGATCAGCTTGGCAACACGATAATCCTTTGTGACATAATAAACGCCATCAATGACATAAATAAACTGCCCCGACTGCTCCACATCAATATCTTCGGCTGTGCATACCTTGTCCCCGACCTTAAGCTTTGGATTCAGGTAAACAAAAGTATCATCTTCCTTGACTTCAAAGAATCCATCGATCGCTTCAGGTGCGATAACTATGGGTTCCAGATCGGTCTTGCGTAGCTTATAATTATTTGAATTGTTGACATACACATGTTTTTCCTGTGCCAGCAGCTCCATTATACGCTTGTGGGTAATAAACAGGTCCGAAGGTTTCACCTGGGCATTACACTCATCAATCAGCTCAAGTAATTCTTTCTGATGTTCACTAACATAGAGCAGATAGTCTTCGTGCACACCATCGTATTCGGTAATGTGTGAGCTCAGCGAGTCGCGTGTTTTATTAGGCTTACCAATGATGGGGGTTAATTCAATGACATAGTTATCGCTAAAATAGGTTTTCGTGGTACTTAACTCAAGAACAAAACCCATTTCACGCTCTTGTTTTAAAACCTCCTCCTGTGTTTCAAGGTGGAAAGTCTCTACGTCGATCTCATTCAGTATCTGTTCAACCAGGCTATTCTCTTCACTCTCAACAGGCATGATGCCTTTGGCAAAATCGGTTTGCTTGGCAACAAGGCCTGCCTTTTCGTCGAAACCAATGCTAAAGTAGGTTGAGAATTCGCCCGATTCGATACCGTGGCGGGTAAGTGTTTCTGATTTTAGTCCTTCCAGACTTTTAATAAAGACACGCTTCAACAAATCAGGACTGCCTGAACGTGCAATTTTCAGCAGGCAAATGACTTCTGGTTCGGTCAGCGATTGAAGGTTGGTTTTCTCCTCAGGTGTGATGTATACTTTACCATCTACATATTTGAATATCAAACGCAGGTGTTTCTTAAAGTTCTGATCCAACTGTACAATCAGGCTGTTATCCTGAAGTATCAATTCAGACACATAACTTACCTGGTAGCTATACGAGACGGCACTTAATATGGAGTATGTGGTATTTTCCTTAACAAATGATTCGGTAATATTTTCGAACGATGGTATTTCGAAGCCCAGAACAGAACGTCCTGAAACAGCACGTTGATTGGACTGCTCATTACGTTTTTCAAATCCCATTTGTATATTACCGTCTATGTCGGCAATAAATAAAAGGGCTGCAATAGTATGTGTACAAAACCGCCCCCCAATGTAGGAACAATTACACATGGTTTCCATTTGTCGGTTGTTAAGGTTGCGGATCTGCACTTTGTGCATTTTATTGTCCTTAACCGAAAATATCCAATTATCCAGTGCTTTCTGATACAATTGAAGCGACACTTTCCCTTCCTTATAAAGGTTTGTCCCCTCGCTACTTACATCATTAGATGCATAAAAATCAATTTCACCACTAATATAGTCTCTTACGCTTTCCGCCATAATCCAATCCCAAATTTGCAAAGTGCTAATCCGCAAAAATACAAACAGAATGGCAAAAAACAGCAATTTAAATTATGGTATTTTGCAGTTTAATTTCATTTCACTGGCTTTCAGCAAGGTGTAAGAGCACTTAAAAAACGCTGGCTTTTGGGGTGATTTTAAGCATGCTGTGTATAGTGAATTGAATTACAAATAAATGAATATATCATATTTTGTAAAGGGAAAATTTATTGCCAATGTAAAACCTAAAACAATACCCTGCTTCATCCAGACTGAATTAGGGCATATCCACCTGACCATTCATTTAATACAAACAATGCAGCGTTATTGTCTAATGTATTAATCCATTAATTAGTCATAAATAACTTTTTTGGAATAAGTATATTTTTAATGTACATTTGATAATGGTATATAAAGCCAATCTGGCGCGGTATAAAACACACAATTCATAAGGACACCACATAATATAAAACCCCTTATTTCATGAAAGAAATCAGTAATAAAGAGGAAGAGTTCTTCTCTAAATGGGAGAAAACAAGAAAAAATAAGTGGCAATATATTCTATTGCACGGACCTGTTTATTATGGATTACCATTGGGCGTAATTTTATTCCTGGTAATTAGTTACATTGAGATTGGAGAATTGCATTTATTAAAACTCCCGGTCTATTTATTAATTTCCGGCATTATTGGTTTGGAATTTGGTTATAGCAAATTTAAACGGACAGATAAACTTTTTGTGGAAATAAATGAAGAAGATATTATACTAACTGGTATTCAGAAATTAAAATCAGGGCAAGCCTGGAATTATGAGAACTTAAGAATATTTAAGGATGAAAGCGAATCACTTGTTGTGAGAAATGAACTTTTCTGGTTTGAGGATCAAGAAGTATCGCCTGAAAAATTGAATGATCTTTTTAAGATCACCCGTTCCGATTTTTATCGTTTAAAGAAAAACAAAGCCTTTGCGGAGTATTCAGAAAACACAAATGTTAAAGTACAACTATTCGATAACTCGGCAAATCAACAACCATTGCTTGAAAAACCGATATAACAACAACATTGCTCAATTCCGGTTACACAGCTACAACAATAGATTAATCAAGTCCTTGTATCTCCTTAAAGGAGCATGAAACACATCAATAATAAATGTCAAGAGTATATACAAAAACATGAAATACAGTTCACTACCATAGCACAACAGAGTTAGGGGCATTTTTAACAGATCATTCCCCAGCCTGGATCGCCAAACAACATTACCGACTTAAAAGAGAAAAGTCAGAATACACACTAAGTATTGACTCTGACCAAGATGGTAAAAATAATGATAGTGAATCCAATCATAACAAAACGTGAGTTTATTTAACGAGTAACATTACCAGGCAAAAACTAATTGAAATACACAGAAAGACTTATAACCATATGAAAGAAATTAGTAAGGACTATAAAAAAGTACCTGCTGATATTATTCTATCAATCGTTTTATCATCAGTAATATCGGCATTTTGGTTTGTCATATACTCCTATTACAGAGATACTATTTACGAAAACTTAATGCAATATACCGGTTGGAGTCCTGATTCGATTTATGGGGGATTATGGTTTCTTTTGATACTATTTACTGGTGCCATAATGTATAACAGGAAATATTATAGCCAATATGTCTTAATGTCCAGAGGGTATATATTAATCATGTTAATTCTATCGCTATATTTCGGATTGAGAGATTGGATCATTTCATCTCCGGAATTATTAGTATCGGATAATCCATACTTAAAATTCAGTCCATACCGACCTTTATATACTGTTTTATTGCCTTTGATCTGGGCAATATACATATCCTATCATGCGTATTTGGATTTTGCAAGAAATCGTAAGCCTTCACAAGCCTGAAAAAATCCCTCAATAACAAAATTAAAGCTAACCATAATGAGAGCAAAACAGAGCGAAATTCCAGTGAGTAAGAAAAAGCTGGCTTTATTAATATTTGCAGCCATTGCATTTGTGATATTTGGCATATGGAAAATAATGGATCCACCAACACTTGCCAATCCATTTCTTGGCAACCTAGCACCTGTTTTTATGATAATACAAGCTTGTAAGACTATTTTTATTCTTAGTATTCTAGTGATAATGGGTAAACTTTTCGCCAAGAAGGTTGAGCTTGCTCCAGATCAACAACAAACCATCATTCCAACAAGTAAAAGAGCTTCTATATTGGGAGTAAGTGGCTTTGGTATTTTTTCATTATTCAGTCTTGAATACATATTAACTGCCACTTCGCACAAGCTTGCCATTTTTGGCATCCCACTGTCAATAATCTTCTACATTTGTGGCATTACCTTAATTATAATATCAGGCCCTTTTTTCATTGTATTTTTGCGCAAGTTGTTTAATAGCAAACCAGGACTAATCATAAATGGAGAGGGAATAATAGACAATACCGGATTTAGTGAATTTGGACTGGTGAAGTGGTCAGATATTGCCGAAATTAAAATAGCAACAAACTCTTTTACGAAAACCATTATATTAATAGTCAAGAATCCTGATACTTACATTGAAAGACTATCCAATCCATTTCTAAAAGCATTAGTCAGGTTCAATAATCGCAGATACGGCTATCTGATCAGTATCGGCGAACATGCTTTAAATTGCCATACTGAGGACCTGCTGGGAGCACTCAATGCCGCCATGAAAGACAATAAATCATAACTTTATCAGAACAGTCAGCAATAGTTCTTAGAGCATAACTAAGCCAGCAAATTTGCATATTCCCAAAATCAGGTGGAGCCATCTGCAAATGCATTTATGCCCAACGGATGTCCGGTGGGCTCATACATATTTTCAGTTGCATATGTGACATAAAAAAACCTGTCAGGATCATAGTTCCTGACAGGTTTGTTATATAGTATCTACTTAACTTCGATATCACTGAATTACTGCTTTGCTTCAATCCACTTGCGGGCATTAACAAATGCCTCGATCCATGGTGAAACTTCATCAGCCTTACGGTCAGCAGGATAATACCCCCATTGCCATGGGAAAATTGCACGCTCAAGGTGAGGCATCATTGCCAGGTGACGGCCATCGTTTGAGCAGATAGCTGCCGTATTGTAATCACTTCCGTTAGGATTGGCAGGGTATGATGCGTGTGCATATTTACCAACAATGTTGTATTGCTCTTCGGCATAAGGCAGTTGGTACTTACCTTCACCGTGGGCAACCCAAACACCTAACTTAGTACCTGATAATGAGCTTAACATCACTGAATCGTTCTTAGCTATCTCCATATTAAGGAAGATAGACTCAAATTTGTGTGAATTGTTATGCAACATCTTTGGCTTTTCAGCATGATCAGGATAAACCAGGCCAAGCTCAACCATTAACTGACAACCATTACAAATACCTAAACTCAATGTGTCAGGACGTGCATAGAAGTTATCCAATGCTTTTTTAGCCGCGGGATTGTATAGGAAAGCACCGGCCCAACCTTTAGCCGAACCAAGAACATCACTATTGGAGAAACCACCCACAAACACGATCATATTCACATCTTCCAGTGTTTCTCTACCGTTGATCAGGTCAGTCATATGAACATCTTTCACATCCATGCCAGCAAGGAACATGCTGTAAGCCATCTCACGATCGCCATTTACACCTTTCTCACGAATAATGGCAGCTTTGATGCCTGAACGCTCTTTGCGATCTAAAGCAAGATTCCACTGATCAAGTTTTCCTGTAAAGGCAGCAGGGAAGTTATAATCCAGTGCATGATTGGTATAATTATCAAAGCGTTCCTTAGCCAATGTTTCACCGCTTTGCTTGCGATCTAACAGGTATGAAGTTCTGTACCAGTCATTACGATACTTATCAATATCCAACATCAGTGTCATTCCGTTGTTTTCAATGAGCAACTCACGTCCTTCAACAGGCTGACCAAGATCCATATACTGAATACCACCAGCTTCAAGTACAGCCGCAACTGCATCCATATCTTTAACCTGAATAATAACACCAGGATTTTCGCTGAACAGCAACTTGATCAAATCCTTCTCTTCATAATCGCTCAGGTTGACCTTTGCACCAAATGACGTATTGGCAAAGTTCATTTCCAACAGTGCAGTAACCATACCACCGGCAGAAATATCATGACCGGCCAGTACCAGTCCTTTGTTTATTAATTCCTGGATAGCGTTAAATCCGCTCTTGAAATAGTCAACATCAGTAACAGTCGGAGCTTCAGCACCCAACTTATTAACCACCTGGGCAAAAGAACTACCACCCAGCTTCATGCTGTCAAACGACAAGTCGATATGCAGTAAATGTGTATCAGTATCTTTAACCAATACAGGCTCCACAATATTCTTAATATCATTTACCTCACCCGCTCCTGAAATAATAACAGTTCCGGGGCTGTAAACCATATCACCATCTTTGTACTTCTGTGTCATTGACAGAGAATCTTTACCTGTTGGGATATTGATACCCAATTCACAGCTAAATTCACTCACCGCTTCGACAGCCCTGTACAAACGGCTATCTTCTCCTTTATTTTTACAAGGCCACATCCAGTTGGCACTTAACGACACACCTTTTAAACCGTGTGTAAGCGGTGCCCATACCAGGTTGGTTAATGCCTCAGCAACTGAAACAACCGCACCGGCAGCCGGATCAACAAGACCTATTGCAGGTGCATGACCAATAGATGTAGCAATACCTTTTTCGCCTTTGTAGTCAATGGCGCAAGCTCCAAGGTTATTTAACGGCAATTGCAACTCACCGGCACATTGCTGCTTGGCAACCTTTCCTGTAACCGAACGGTCAACTTTGTTTGTTAACCAGTCTTTACATGCTACCGCCTCCAATTGAAGCACATCACTGATGTATTTTTCTATCTCCGTTGTTTCATACTCTACCGCGGCAAATTTATCATCCGCTGTCTCATCGTTCATGATGGTTTTTGGCGGATTACCGAACATATCGGCCAGCTGCCAGTCAATAGGAGCATTTCCCTTATCATCTTCAAACTTAAAGTGCATATCGCCTGTGGTCTCTCCCACTTCGTAGAAAGGAGCGCGCTCACGGGCTGCAATATTCTTCAGGTTCTCAATATCCTTATCTTTCAATACCAGCCCCATTCGCTCCTGCGACTCGTTACCTGCAATTTCTTTTGAAGAAAGAGTCGGGTCACCAACAGGTAATTTATCCAGGTGAATGGTTCCTCCAGTTGTTTCCACCAATTCAGACAAGCAGTTTAGGTGTCCACCTGCACCATGGTCATGAATAGAAACGATTGGGTTTTCATCTGACTCTGCCAAAGCACGGATGGCATTCATAGCGCGCTTCTGCATCTCAGGATTCGAACGCTGCACCGCATTAAGCTCAATAGAGTTATCATACTCACCTGTTGCTACCGATGAAACGGCTCCGCCACCCATACCGATGCGATAGTTGTCACCTCCAAGGATTACCACCTTATCGCCTTTTTCAGGATCGGCCTTAATGGCATGCTCTTTACGGCCAAAACCAATACCTCCGGCCAACATGATCACTTTATCGAATGCAAACTTCTTTTGGTTTTCAAAGTGTTCGAATGTCAATACCGAACCACAGATCATAGGCTGACCAAACTTATTACCAAAGTCTGATGCACCATTGGAAGCTTTGATCAAAATCTCCTCAGGAGTCTGGTACAACCAGTCACGTTCAGGAACATTCTCTTCCCAGCTTCTTCCCTCTTCACTGCGAGAATATGAGGTCATATACACAGCTGTTCCCGCCAGTGGCAATGACCCCTGACCACCTGCCAGACGGTCGCGGATCTCACCTCCACTACCTGTTGCAGCACCGTTAAATGGCTCTACCGTAGTTGGGAAGTTATGTGTTTCTGCCTTTAACGATAGAACGGTGTCAATTTCTTTTGTCTCAAAGAAATCTGCTGTATCCTGACGGCCTGGTGCAAACTGCATGGCTTTAGGACCTTCAACAAAAGCAACGTTATCTTTATAGGCTGAAACAATATAGTTAGGATTCGTCTCCGATGTTCTTTTAATTAATTTGAACAGTGAGCTTTCCTTTTCTTCTCCATCGATAATAAATATCCCGTTGAAAATTTTGTGACGGCAGTGTTCCGAGTTCACCTGTGAAAAACCAAACACTTCGCTATCGGTTAACTTTCGGCCCAGTCGTTCACTAAGCTCATCCAGATATTTAATTTCCTCTTCACTCAAGGCCAATCCTTCCTGCGCATTGTATGCAGCAATATCCTCAATGTGAACAATTGGTTCAGGCTCTTTGTCAATGGTAAAAATAGAACCATCCAATCCTTTGTACATTGCCTGAAGCATTGGGTCGAATTCTGCCTCTTCTGAATCGACTTCAAAGAATTCTTCCACGCGAGTAATACCATCGATACCCATATTTTGGGTAATCTCAACAGCATTGGTACTCCACGGAGTGATCATTTCCTTACGTGGACCAACAAAAAAGCCTTCTAAAGTTTTACTTTCAGAAAGCTTTGCCCCACTAAATAGCCATTCCAATTTACTGATATTATCAGCTGAAAGTTCGGCTTGCGTTCCTACCGCAATAATTTGCCTTGAATTTCCCTCGAAAAACAGAACCATGAATGAATGTTTTGAATTTGTTTTTTTATTGAGCTGCAAATTTAATAATAGTTCGGTAGTTTTTGTGCAGTTGTAAGCGCTTAATTGAATAACTTTTAAACAAATTGTTGAAAAAAAATAAAGAGGTCATTCGTAAGAATAACCTCTTCTCTCTAAAACCAAAAAACTACCTGCGCTTATTTAAGTATCCTTTCGGATAAAGTAGCCAGAATAATTGGGTATATTTTACAATATTCCAGCTATAAAACTACTACTTTTTCAATTGCCTACAATAAAAAAGTAATAAAATGTTAAAATTAACTTTTTTACTATTTTTGCTTATTATAATCCACAAGCACCACTATGATAATTAACGAAAAAACACAGTATGTACCCGCCCTTGACAAGGAAGTTAAGATTATAACACTTCAAAACAGAAAACACACGCAGGTTACTATAACCAACTATGGCGGAATAATCATGAGCATCAAAACCCCTGACCGCCGAGGTAACTTCGCGGAAATTGCACTGGGATTCGATGATGTTGAGTCTTACCTCAAAGAGGCCTATATTAATAATTGCCCATACTTTGGCGCAGCTGTAGGTCGCTATGCTAACCGTATTAAGAATGGTGAATTTAACATTGACGGAACAAGCTACAAGCTGAATAAAAACAACGGCCCCAATTCTCTTCATGGTGGCCCCAATGGTTTTCACCGGAAAATATGGGAGATAGAAACCTTTAAGGAACCTAAAAGAACAGGTGTTATTTTAAAATTGACATCAGATGATATGGAAGAAGGTTTCCCTGGAAAAGTTGATATTAAACTCACTTACACTTTAACCTTCGATAATGAACTGGTAATAGATTATGAGGCAATAACAGACAAAACGACTGTTATCAACCTGACTAATCATTCCTATTTTAATTTATCAAGCATGCAAAGCAATGTATTGGATCACATGATGGTGCTTTATGCCGATAAATTCACGCCTAAAGATGAAAACGACATACCAACGGGCGAAATAATAGCAGTTAACGATTCACCAATGGATTTTCTACTGCCCCGAAAAATAGGTGAAAGAATAAATGATGTTGACGGACGCGGATATGATCACAACTTTGTCATTAACGGACACGAAGGTGATTTGAACATTGGCGCACGCCTGGTGGATGAAAGTACCGGACGCAGTTTAGAGTTCTATACAACTGAACCAGGATTCCAGGTGTACACCGGCAACTATCTGGATGGCAGCTTTGAAAGGGACGACATTCCATTTAAAGAAAATTATGGCGTTTGCTTTGAGGCACAAAAATTCCCTGACTCGCCAAACCAGACACACTTCCCAAGTCCACTACTCAAACCTGGTGAAAAATACCAGCAAACAACAGTTTATAAATTCGGGATAGCCGACATTTAGATACAACAAGGGCGTTACTCAATTGAATAACGCCCTTGATTCAAACATCACTACCTAGCGATACCTTACTGTTGTTTTTTCATTTATCCATGAACCAACAAGATACATATCTCCTTCTTGTATTCCATGGAAAAATCCTGTTTCCTTATCTGGTAAATATTGTGAATACAAATTGATTTGCTTATCTGCCTCCTGCTGACATTCAGGATCAACAGCTTTTGCTTTTTTAAACTGATCGATAGCTACCCAATAGACAGCCTGGTGTTCAAAGTCACTGTCTCCATATTTGGCACTCTCCTGTGCATAAATATTTCCAATCAAAATATGTGGCTTACCCCAGCCTTCTTTCTTCTGCAACGCATTTTTAGCATATTTTCTGGCTTCCGGACTGTTCTTGTAATGAGAGAATGTAACAACTGCCAGTTCGTAAAAACACTTTGCCTGCAAATCCTGATCATCGGCCTGACTAATGGTTTTTAAATAATATTCCTTCGCTTTATCAAACTGATTTTGCTTAATAAAAAACTTGGCCAGCAGGTACGATGCTTCAGCATTGGGGTTCAGTTTATAATTCTGTTCAGCTGCCTTTGCATACAATTCACTGTCTGTACATTCAAATGCTACCATTAGCTTAAGGAAGCGACTTAATGCCTCCGGGTCGTCCTGTACACTTAAAAATTTATCAGCTAATGCACTTTCAAGGGCTACACAATCATCAAATCCGCTTTGCGTAACAATCTCCACACACGACGCACTTGCTTTGTTAAGCATTGCAACCCGTTTAGGGTTCTTTTGCTTGGAGATATGAGCTGCCAATACTTCATCAACACTCATATATACATTCAATACGTCTTGAGGAATTTTCTCTCCTTGTTTCATAAGGGCATTGGTTGCCTGCAACCAATTTACTGCTACCATAGGTTCCATTTTCGTACCAAGTCCATTATGTGATATTTCAAAACACGTTATGGCCTCCTTTAATGCTTCGGCATCTGAACGGCGATAGGTAACGATATCAAGCCCTTTGCGCCCGAGCACCCATGCCTCGGGGTACTTTGGATGATCACCAAAATACTTTATTCTTTGATCATAGATCAATAACAGCGTATCTACCAAACCTTGCTTTCTAAAAGCATCTTTTTCCTTTTTGATATAGTGCTTATATATCTCAACGCCATCAGCATAAAGCCTGATAGTCACATCGGGGCATTGATCAAACATAACACGCCAGGCTTCAATGGAATAATCATACATCTTCTTCTTGAGAGCTTCCTTGTATAATGAATAGTTTTTCAGGCACTCAACACTATCCATCTGCTGTTCCTGGGCATTGGTATACGACGATCCGGCTATTATCCCAACTAATAGCAAAATCATTAATGCATGTCTCTTCATGGTCATTAGGTTTAACTTAATTAATGTATTAGGACAAATATCAACTACCTTGCCACAAAACCCTAAATACTCTGTTTCAGAACCTTTTGAGATCAACAGGCTTTTTTACCTGTTCGGATTTACACACCACATGGGCGAAAACGAACACCCTCTTGTCATTTTTTTGCACTATATTAGTTTGGAAAATCGCATCATCATGAAAAGTTTAATTGATTTTTTTGAAGATAGTGTCAAAAACTATCCTGATAATACATTGATATGGGAAAAAGAGAAAGACTCTTTTCAATCATACACCTACAACCAGATTAAAGACGAGGTTCATTTATTTGCAAACGGTCTTCTGGCATTAAATATTCAAATGAGTGACAGGGTTGCCCTCTTATCTGAAGGAAGGCGTTTATGGCTGGTAAGCGAGTTGGCAATTCTTCATATCGGAGCTATTAACGTTCCTTTATCAACCAAACTTGAAGCTGACAATGATCTGATATTCCGACTCAATCATTCGGAAGCCGAAACTATTATTGTTTCTAAAAATCAGCTTGAAAAGATTCGTACGGTCAAAGATGAGTTGAAGCACTTAAAGCAAATCGTCATTTTAGATGAAAGCGCGCCTTTACAGGATAATGAATATGCCATTGGCATGTTCTACGAGTCTGCCAAAGAACATCAGAGTCACCAACCTGAAAAGTTAGATAGCTGCATAAAACAAGTGACACCACATACACATGCCAACATTTGTTATACTTCAGGTACAACAGCCGATCCAAAAGGAATAATTCTATCACATCGCAACTATACAGCTAATGTTGAGCAGGCCTTTAGCTATATTAATATTCCACAGCATTACAAAACCTTAGTGGTCTTGCCCTGGGATCATGCCTTTGCACACACAGCATCACTGTATTCGTTTATGCACAAGGGAGCCTCAGTGGCCTCTGTACAGATTGGACGCAATCAGCATGAAACGCTTAAGAATTTTGTGACCAATATGCAGGAGATCAAACCCGAAATACTAATGAGCGTGCCTGCATTGGCCAAGAATTTTAAAAAGAACATTGAGAAAGCCATTGAGAGCAAAGGTGCAACGGCGAAAAAAATATTCACATCGGGCTTAAACTTTGCCTACTGGTATAATGGCGATGGGCAAAATGCCGGTAAAGGCTTGAAAAAACTAAGTTACCCGATCTACGCTTTTTATAAGAGCATTTTATTCAATAAAATAAAAGAGCGCTTTGGCGGAAACCTGCAATACTTCATTGGAGGTGGGGCCTTGTTAGACATTGAGCTACAACGTTTCTTCTATGCCATTGGCATACCCATGTACCAGGGCTATGGATTAAGTGAGGCCTCTCCTATTATTTCGGCCAACACTCCTAAATACCATAAACTTGGCTCTTCTGGAAAAGTAGTTAACCAGCTTGAGATAAAAATATGTGACAGCGACGGCAATGAAGTTCCTATTGGTGAAAAAGGCGAAATAGTCATTAAAGGCGAAAATGTGATGCAGGGATACTGGCGTAACGATGAAGCAACAAAAGAAACAATTAAAGATAATTGGTTGTACACAGGTGACCTTGGCTATCTTGACAAAGGCAATTACTTATATGTACTGGGCCGATTTAAAAGTTTATTAATAGGGGCTGATGGTGAAAAATACAGTCCTGAAGGCATTGAAGAAGCAATAATTGATCACTGCACCCTGATCGACCAGTTTATTTTACACAACAACCAAAATCCTTTCACAAGTGGACTTATTGTTCCTAACAAGGAAAAAATAAAGCTATACCTTAAATCATCAAATCAGTCAGCGGAAAGCGATGAAGCCATGCTTGATATACTTAAGCAGATTCAGGCGGAGATCGATCACATCAAAGCAGAAAGCAAGGAAAGCTTTAACTTTCCTGCAAGATGGCTACCAAGCACCTTAGTTGTTTTAAAAGAAAGCTTTACTGAGCAAAACAAACTACTTAACAGTACCATGAAAGTAGTGCGACCAAAGGTAGAAGAGTATTTTTCAAAAGAGATAGACTATCTTTACACCCCGCAAGCTAAAAGCTTCACATCTGAAACCAACATTAACAATTTAAGGACATTTTTAGAGAATGAATAAAGAACTTAAGTTCGAAGTCTGTATAGACTCTGTTCAATCTGCCATTAATGCTCAGCGTGCAGGAGCTGATCGGGTTGAACTGTGCGACAATCTTTTCGAAGGAGGAACAACTCCAAGCGCCGGAATGATTCAGCAGGTAAAAAAGCAGGCACCTGAAGTTGAACTGTTTGTTATAATAAGGCCAAGAGGTGGTGACTTCCTTTATTCTGAGAAAGAAATACAGGTAATGCTTGCAGATATTGAAATAGCCAGGCAACTGGGAGCCGATGGTATTGTATCTGGCTGCCTGTTGGAAGATGGCAAAATTGATATTGCAAACACAACACGACTTATTAAGGCATGTGGTGATTTACCGTTCACATTTCATCGAGCTTTTGACATGTGCTGTAACCCAAGGGAGGCAATCGAGCAATTGATTGAGATTGGCGCCAAGCGCATACTTACTTCAGGACTTGAACAGACAGCCGTTCTTGGTTATAACAACATTGCGGAATTTGTAGATATAGCTGATAACAGGATCACCATTCTTGTTGGTTCAGGCGTGAAACCGGACAACATTGCACAACTGCTCAAAGAAACCGGGGCCAGTGAATTTCATTTTTCAGGTCGTGTGGAATCAACATCAGCAATGAAATATAAAAATGAAGCAATCAATATGGGGGGCATACCCGGTATTTCTGAATTTAGTATTTATTATTCAAACTATGACGTCATTAAAAAAACAATTAATGCAGTTAAACTGTAATTATATGTAATAAAAAGCTACTTTTATTAAGAAAATATTGCTTTCTGTAAAGTTTTTTTCGAAATAACGCATCTTTATTACAACTTTGGAAACAATAGATTTTCGTAATCGTAAAGTTTTTTACATTTTTACATCGTAATTAAAGCACATTCGAATGCCATTATCATTAAGATATTTTATTATTCTCATTGTTTTGCTTTCAACCACCCTAGCCGAATCTGAAGCACAACGACGAAGAAAGCCCAGGATTTGGGAAGGATTCAGTGTATCTGGCCGCGCAGGTGCCAACTACTTTTATGGTGACCTTGTGGATGATGGAAGAACACATATCTCCTTAGGATTCAATGCGGACAAGGAAATAAACACCTTTCTGGCTCTGAGAGCATCCATTATGACTGGAAAAATGAGCGGTAAGCAGCTTGCAGGAGACAAAACAGATCCGGATCTTATTTACGCCTATTTTGACAACTTTTATACGGAGTTCAATGTCGGTGCGACATTTCGCCCATTAAACGTATTGTTAGGTTATTTCAAACAACGCTCGTTTAACCCTTACGTTATTGGTCAGGCAGGTATGGTTTACTATGGGGCTTCTGAATATTATGGCAATGAAAATTATCAGGGCATCCCTGACGGCACACTGTGGAGAGAGAAAAATGGCATCTCTCCAACCATTGCTGGTGGATTAGGCTTATCCTATTGGATAAATTCGCAATGGAGCATTAACATCGAAGGTATCGGAACACTTCCGTTCTCAGATGAGCTGGATGGTCACAGCGAATGGTTTTTACCTGATGGTACAGCTGTACAAACAGATGCAAACGACTTTTATTACACGACAACCATTGGTATAACATTCCTGATCGATGACAATCGCTGGAAGAACGAACCTAAATACAACAGGAAAGCTTACTTAAAAACCCGTTCTCAATACAGAAGTTCATCTAAGAAGAACCTGAAGTCGATAAGTAAGAAACGAAGAAGAAGATAAAAGGAAAACGATAATAATCTAAAGAAAGAGTTGCAATTGCAACTCTTTTTTTGTCTATTGACAGTATTAACACAAAAGGTAAAATGGACCTCAGAATAATATCAGAATTTGCTCCAACAGGTGATCAGCCGCAGGCAATAGATCAACTGTCCAATGGAATCAAAGAACACACCAAGCACCAATCACTGTTAGGTGTTACCGGTTCGGGAAAGACATTTACTGTTGCCAATGTCATAGAGAATATCCAAAGGCCTACCCTTATTCTGTCACACAACAAAACCTTAGCTGCACAATTGTATGGCGAGTTCAAACAATTCTTCCCCAATAACGCAGTTGAGTATTTCGTCTCGTATTACGATTATTACCAGCCGGAAGCCTATCTTCCCGTGACAGACACCTACATTGAAAAGGATTTATCAATCAATGATGAAATTGAGAAGCTACGATTAAGCGCTACTTCAGCATTACTTTCCGGCCGCAGGGATGTAATTGTCATCTCTTCTGTTTCATGTTTATACGGCATTGGAAATCCTGAGGACTTTCACTCGGGCGTTATTACCATCAAAAAGGAAATGCAATTATCCAGAAACGCTTTTTTACGACAACTGGTTGACAGCTTGTATTCACGTAACGAAGTAATGTTTGAGCGAGGTAACTTCAGAGTAAAAGGTGATACTGTTGAGATATTCCTTGCCTATGCCGACCATGCCTGTCGTGTTATTTTCTGGGGCGATGAAATTGAAGATATTGAGATTTTTCATCCGGAGAATGGCAAGCGCATTGAATCAATGGATAAAATCACCATTTACCCTGCCAATATATTCATTACCTCGAAAGAACGCACCCAGCAAGCCATTAATGAAATTCAGGATGACCTTACAAGCCATCTTACTTTTCTGAAAGAAAACGGCAAAAACCAGGAAGCAAAACGTTTAGACGAAAGGGTTAATTATGATCTGGAAATGATTCGCGAACTGGGTTATTGCCCCGGAATAGAAAACTATTCGCGTTACTTTGACGGACGACAGGCAGGCACGCGTCCTTTCTGTTTACTTGATTATTTCCCCGATGACTATTTAATTGTAATCGATGAAAGCCACGTTACCATCCCTCAAATCAGGGCCATGTATGGCGGCGATAAGTCACGAAAACAAAACCTGGTTGAATATGGTTTCAGACTTCCGGCAGCTATGGATAATCGTCCTTTGAAATTCGAGGAATTTGAATCCTTAATCAACCAGATCATATATGTAAGCGCCACCCCGGCCGATTATGAGCTGGAGAAGTCAGAAGGCATTGTCGTGGAGCAGCTAATACGCCCAACAGGTCTTTTGGACCCGGAAATCGATGTACGACCAAGCCAAAACCAAATCGACGACCTGATCAATGAAATAAACGATAGAATCGAAAAGAAAGAGCGTGTACTGGTTACCACTTTGACTAAACGAATGGCCGAGGAGTTAACCAAATATCTCACTCGCCTATCCATAAAGTGCGAATACATCCACTCTGACGTGGACACCCTGGAGCGCGTTAAGATCATGGAAAATCTTAGGCTGGGTACATTTGATGTACTCATAGGTGTTAATCTGCTTCGTGAAGGCCTGGATTTACCCGAGGTATCATTGGTCGCCATACTGGATGCCGACAAGGAAGGCTTCTTACGATCTGAACGATCATTGACACAGACAGCAGGAAGGGCAGCGCGTAACCTGAACGGCCGGGTTATCATGTATGCCGACACCATTACCAAAAGCATGCAGGCAACCATCGATGCCACTCTGTACCGAAGAGAAAAACAATTAAAATACAACCAGGATAACAATATCACTCCTACTCAGATCAACAAACAGTTAACCAGTATTATTGAAACAACAACTAATGCTAAAGCCTATATTGAACCTGAAAGCGCAAATATAGCTGCTGACCCTGTCGTGGAATACATGAGTTCAGATGCCTTGAAAAAGAGCATTGAGAAAACCAGAAAAGAAATGCAGAAGGCCGCAAAAGAGCTCGATTTCATATCTGCAGCACAATATCGCGATGAAATAAAGCGATTGGAAGAATTGCTTAACAAAAAAGCCTCGAATTAAATTCGAGGCTTTTATATTTTATTATTGAAAAGTCTGTCTATCCAAGGTAAGACTTCAACAGTTTACTTCTTGAGGTGTGGCGTAGACGTCGAATGGCTTTTTCCTTGATCTGTCGAACACGCTCACGCGTTAAACCAAATCGCTCACCAATCTCTTCCAATGTCATTTCCTGACAACCAATACCAAAGAATAACTTAATGATGTCGCTTTCACGCTCAGTCAAAGTAGCAAGAGCTCTTTCGATTTCGCGAGCTAATGATTCATTAATTAATGACTTATCGGCATTAGGAGAATCACTGTTTACCAAAACATCCAGTAAGCTATTATCTTCACCCTCTACAAAAGGAGCATCTACAGAAATATGGCGTCCTGAAACACGCATTGTATCAGCTACCTTCTCAGCCGGCAACTCCAGCTTATCAGCTAATTCTTCAGGAGATGGCTTACGCTCGTTTTCCTGCTCAAACTTTGAATATGCCTTATTGATCTTATTTAATGAACCCACCTGGTTAAGTGGTAAACGTACAATACGAGACTGCTCTGCCAATGCTTGCAAAATTGACTGACGAATCCACCAAACCGCGTACGAGATAAACTTAAATCCCCTTGTTTCATCAAATTTTTCAGCTGCTTTAATCAGACCAAGGTTACCTTCGTTAATCAAGTCAGGTAAACTTAAACCCTGGTTTTGATATTGTTTTGCAACAGATACAACGAAACGCAGGTTGGCACGTGTAAGCTTTTCTAAAGCAATTTGATCACCTTTCTTAATTCGCTGAGCTAACTCTACTTCTTCCTCTACAGAAATTAATTCTTCACGACCAATTTCCTGTAAGTACTTATCAAGAGATGCGCTTTCGCGGTTAGTAATCGACTTTGTTATCTTGAGTTGTCTCATATTCCTTAAAAAAAATCCGGCACAAAAGTACTACATTTTCCGTATTTTTCCAACCTTTCGTGCCTTTAAGTCGAAAAACGTTTAATCATTTAAATTTACTGCGTAATATACAACGCGACCATTTGGATAAATACCTGTTAGGAATAATCCTTCTTTTGCATCACTTACTGTAGCTTTAAAATCATCAACGGATTTAATTGGAACGTCATTAACTTTGGTAATTATGTATCCTTCTTTAACACCACTTTGACGCAAACTTCCATTTCCAACCTCTACAACTTGTATGCCATAACGGACTCCCAATCGACGTAAATCATTGGTAGACACAACATCCAAGCTTGCTCCTAGTGTTTCATCAAATGTATTGGAAGAAATAATACCGGTTGTTCCGCGTATATTACGTAAAGTTACATCAAAAGGTTTCTGTTTTCCTCCTCTTAGAACAATTAAATTCACTTTTTCTCCAGGACGATGCATACTGACACGCTCCTGCAATTCGGGCACGGAGTTAACTGACTCTCCATTAACCGATAAGATAATATCCCCAGCTTTCAATCCAGCCTCTTCGGCACCACCATCGGGTGCTACACTTCCTATAAAAACACCTTCAATTTTTTCAATAGTTACGCCCAACTCATCAGCCAGCTCTTCCGGTACATTACTTACTTCAATAATACTTACACCTAATAAACCACGCTGAACTTCACCAAACTCCATTAAATCGGCAACAACTTTTTTAGCAATTGTGACGGGCACTGCAAAAGAATAACCAGTAAATGAACCTGTGCGGGAAGCAATAGCAGTATTAATACCTACTAGCTCTCCGCGCTGATTAACCAAAGCTCCTCCACTATTACCTGGGTTTACAGCAGCATCAGTCTGAATAAAAGATTCAACACCCAGAGTCTGATTCCTATTGGCGATAATATTGATACTACGGGCTTTGGCACTAACAATACCGGCTGTAACTGTTGATGTCAGATTGAATGGATTACCAACTGCCAAGACCCACTCACCTACTTTTAAGTCATCTGAATTTCCATAAGGAACAAAGGGCAATTCGTTTGCCTCAATTTTTATTAATGCAATATCAGATGTGGGATCTGCTCCAACCAGAGTCGCTGAAAATGTTCTTCGATCATTTAAAGTCACTTCAATCTCTTCAGCGTTGTCAATAACATGGTTATTTGTAATAATGTACCCGTCTTTGGTCAGGATAACACCTGAACCAGCACCCATCACAGGCTGCGGTTGCTGACGGTAACCACTACCCGGACCAAAAAAGAAATCGTAAAACGGATTTCCTGAATATTGATCCTTACCCATGCTTCTTGTTTTAACGTGAACTACGGCGTGCACACTACGCTCAGCTGCGAGGGTCAGGTCAGGCAAGTTTCCCTGAACCTGTGCCGAGGTGAACTGACCAACAGCAGGCACCTGTTCTTGAATTGTTATTACTTTTGGTTCACTTTTATTGATATGAGAATAAACATAAACACCAGTCACTGCACTTATCACAGCGATGGCAAATGTGTAAAATACCTTTTTTGCATTCATACTTTAACTGTTTTAATAAGTTATTGTTAGGTTACAATCGGCATTCAAATTCACTATTGAATCCAGATTTTAACATATTTTAAATCGCGATATTGAAATATACGAAAAGTAACCCTTCAAAAATTATACCTCATAGCGACTTTAACTAGACCTTAACGTTTTTTTGCCAAACTTTAAGGATATTCTGTCATATCAACGTACTTTTGTAAGCAAAACACGACTTTTTGTCTTTTGTTTACACAAAACATCAAACAAAACAGTAAATAAGCATGATTGAATTCTATAAATACCAGGGTGCCGGCAATGACTTTGTGATTATCGACAATCGAAGCGCGCAATTTGACGGTGATAATTATTCTCTTATCAATAAGCTTTGCGACAGGAGATTTGGCATTGGCGGAGATGGTTTAATGTTGCTGGAGAACCATCCGGATATGGATTTTACAATGCGCTATTTCAACGCAGATGGCCATGAGGCCTCCATGTGTGGTAATGGCGGGAGATGCATAGCGGCCTTCGCCGTACACCAGGGAATTGTTGAAACACCTGACAATTTCACATTTATGGCCGTTGATGGTGAGCATCATGCATCGTATAAGGATGGCATTGTTAATTTAAAAATGATCAATGTTGACACTGTTTCGATCAAACCGGACAGTACTTTTCTTGATACCGGATCTCCGCACCATGTTCAATTTGTGGATGACATCGATAAAACTGATGTTTTTAACCTTGGTAAAGCAACCCGATATTCAGAGGCATATGCTCCTGATGGTACTAATGTAAATTTCGTTCAGTTTAAGAATGAGAATAACATTAAAGTCAGAACCTATGAACGAGGTGTGGAAAATGAAACATTGGCATGCGGGACTGGTGTTGTGGCAAGCGCCATTTCAGCTCATTTAAAGAAACCGGAATTTAATCAATTCAATATAGAGGTATTGGGTGGGAATCTAAAAGTCACCTTTGAAGTGCTTAACGAACAATTTAAAAACATCTGGCTTGAAGGGCCGGCGACTTTTGTTTTTAAAGGCAGCATCAAAATTTAATGCTCATATACACTACAACTTAAAAGGCGCTCCTTTGGAACGCCTTTCTTATTTTCTTATTTATTCACCTAGTTTTCTTAAAAACTTCCTTACCGCATCAACCGATTCTAATTTAAAATTAGCGCTGGTTCGCTGTATTCCAACTTTTACTGTAATGGCCTCAGAAGGCAATTCTTTGAACATGTATTCATCTGTCCAGTCATCGCCCATAGCCATCAGGTATTCAAACTGTTCATTGTTAATGAATTGATTTGCTGCAATACCTTTATTGATACCGCCACTTTTTACTTCAATAACCTTACTGCCTTCCATTATTTCCAGGTTCAGATTACCGACAAGGTCAAGTAGCTCATCTTTTAATTCATTAGCACGTATGAGGCTCTGTTCAGGTTCTGCTTTTCGGTAATGCCAAACCAATGAATAGTTCTTCTCCTCAATGAAAGATCCTGGTGTACGATCAACAAAGCGCTCAAGAACCGGCCTGATTATTGGCATCCAGTCATTATTGACTTTTGTAAGGGTTTGCCATTCTTCTCCGTATTTACGTAACCAAACTCCATGTTCACAGATCAGGTTAATAGGTACATCTGCAAACCACTTTTCCAATGTATACCTGTCACGGCCACTAATGATGGTAACGGTATTTTTCTTGTCAGCAATTAAGCGATTTAGTATATCGTAAAGTTCATCATTCGGTGTAGCTTCCTGCGGATTTTTATGAAAAGCAGTTAAGGTTCCGTCGTAATCGAGGAAAATTGCTCTTTTTGCTGCTTTCTTATACTTGACATTGATCTCGTTAAACACATCGGATGAGATTTTCTTGACCAGAAACTCCTTTTGAAGTTTCTTAACCTTCTCCAGAGATTCCACGAATTCACCAGCCCATTTGAATACCGAGTATCGCTGAATACGCTCCTGCAGATAGCCCATTCGTTCTTTTTGCTCTTCCAGTGGCATTATTAAGGCCCTGTGAAGCGCTTCTGCTATTTCATCTTCATTGATAGGATTTATGGTTATGGCCTCTCCCATCTCTTTTGAAACTCCAGCCATTTCGCTCAATACTATCACTCCGGTCTGATTACCTCTTGAAGCAACATATTCCTTAGCCACCAGGTTCATACCATCACGTAGAGGTGTAATTAAAGCAACATCAGACATGTTATATAACTCAACCAGATTTTCGAATGGCATTGCACGATAGAAATACCAAACTGGTGTATAGTTTATATTACCATATGTTCCATTGATATTACCAACCAATTCATCCACCTCTTTTTTCAGCATCATATACTCATCAACATTGCCACGACTAGGTACGGCAAGCATAACTAGAGTAACTTTTCCGTGGAACTCCGGGTAGCGTTCCATAAATTTACGGAAGGCCTTAAGACGCTGAGGAATTCCTTTCGTATAATCTAAACGATCAATTGATAATATCAATCTTCGGTCAGGTGATGTCATAAAGTACTTCTCCAGCTCTTTATGCAGATCTGAGCGTTCCTGTATAGTCTTCTGCATGACAGCCGCTGAAGTCTTTCTGAATTTCTCATAGTCTATCCCCATTGGGAATGAATCGGCTTTAATGATGCGGTCTTCTGCATGTATTTGGTTAAATGCAATTTCATAACCATATAAACGACGAACTGAACTTAAGAAGTGACGTTCATAATCGTATATATGAAATCCAAGCAGATCAGAACCCAACATGCCCTTCAGAAGTTCCATACGCCATGGCAAAATACGGAACACCTCATAAGATGGGAACGGAATGTGAAGGAAAAAGCCCACTGTCACATTAGGTTTCACCGATTTTATCATTTCAGGAACTAGCAACAACTGATAATCGTGTACCCAAACGGTATCACCGTCTTCTGCAACTTCCAAAACACGATCTGCAAAACGCTGATTAACGCGCTTGTATGTCTCCCAATTTTCAGGTGAATAATCAACATATTGGGTAAAATAATGGAAAAGAGGCCATACGGTCTTGTTGCTAAAGCCTTCGTAGTATTCCAATATTTCTTGTTCACTCAACGGAACTGTCACACAACTTTTTTCCAATAACAGTTCGTCAATCTTCTCTGATTCTTTTTGACTTAAATCATCAGAATTGATCCCCGACCAGCCAATCCATTTGCCGCCATACTCCGTGTAAACCGACTTCATTCCGGTAGCTAATCCACCAACACTTTCAATTAAACTATAATCGTCTTCTTCTTTTACAAGGCTATATGGCAATCTGTTAGCCACAATATGCAGTTTCGACATAGGCTTATATTTGATTAATTTTTATTATCGAATTCAGCACAACAACAAAGCAGTATTCCACTGAATATCAAATGAATGATGTTTTATCCAGTTTATTTATTAAATGATTTTTCAAAAGAAAACCCCAAATAGTAGTATTATTGAAAAAATACCGTTTTTTTTGCACTATTAAGCAAATATACATCTTTATAGATTATATCATTGTTTGAGAAAAGGAAGTTTTTATAAGAATATTCACAAGTTTATTTGCGTATGAAGAACCTTGATTACGGTATCATTGGAAACTGCCGGAGTGCAGCATTGGTTTCGAAAACCGGTTCGGTTGAGTGGTTGTGTTTGCCTCATTTTGCCTCACCATCGACTTTTGCCAAAATTCTGGATGATGAAAAAGGTGGTTTCTTTAGTGTCAGACCGACAGAAGAATATGAAACCGAACAATTTTATATACCTCGTACAAATATTTTAGTAACAAAGTTCATTTGTGCTTCAGGAGTGTTCGAACTTCATGATTTTATGCCACGTTACCGTAACGAAGACGGAGTTTATTATACACCGCCTGATATTGTCCGTTATATAAAGCATATTTCGGGTTCGGTTAATGTTGTCATTAACTTTGAACCTAAATTAGAATATGCACTTCCCAATACAACTATCGATGTGGAAGAGGAATATATCAAAGCATACACCACCAACGGAGAGTATGACTCTATTTACCTCTACTCATCTTTCGATAAAAAAAGCATTAAGGAAAGGCTACCGGTAACCATAAAGAAGAATGAATATCTGCTTTTAAGCTATAACCAAAAACTGCTGCAGCAATCTACCAACCGCTCCTATTTAAAGCACCAGCGAACTAAAGTTTACTGGCTTAACTGGTCTGATAAAACTACCAGCTTTAAGAAATATGAGAATGAGATCAACAGAAGTGCTTTAACACTAAAATTGCTCAACTATCAAAAATCAGGTGCTATTTTAGCTGCATTAACCACCTCATTACCTGAAACCATTGGTGAAGTGAGGAATTGGGATTATCGCTTCTGCTGGATTCGTGATGCATCCATGGTGGTTAAGATCATGACTCAGCTTGGCCATGGGCGAATTGCTGAACGATATATGAACTTTATTATTTCTCTGATGCCTGATAAAGGTGAGAAAATGCAGATCATGTATGGTATTAACGGTGAGAAAAACCTGCATGAGATCGAACTGGATCACCTGGCAGGCTATGAAGGAAGTAAACCCGTCAGAATTGGGAATGCAGCCTATGTGCAGAAGCAAAATGACATCTACGGCATCTTAATGGATGTTATGCTTCAATACTTTGAAATGTTTAAAACAACATTGGGCAATAGTGAAGATATCTGGACTATTGTCAGAAACATTGTTAAGGTAGTTGATGAAAACTGGCAACAACCTGACAAAGGAATCTGGGAAATCAGAAGTGAAGGTAAACACTTTACATTTAGTAAAGTACTTTGCTGGGTAGCAATCGACAGGGCGCAAAAGATCGCCCGCCTGCTAAAACGTGATTCCTATGCCACTGAGTGGAAAGAACTGGAAGAGAAGATTGCAGCTGACATTCATAAAAATGCATGGTCAGATGACAAACATACTTTTACGCAATCGTATGGTTCCAACGATCTGGATGCTGCTGTTCTTTTAATGGAATCCTACGGTTTTATCGATGCTGATGACCAACGCTACAAAAAAACAGTGCTCGCCATTAAAAAAGAGTTGGAGCACGATGGTTTAATGTATCGCTATAAAAATGAGGATGACTTTGGTGAACCACAGTCTGCATTTACCATTTGCTCTTTCTGGCTCATCAACAGCTTATATAAAATTGGTCTTAAAGACGAAGCCACACGTAAATTTGAAACCTTGTTAAGCTATGCAAACCACCTGGGCTTGTTTAGTGAAGATCTGGATTTTAAAACACGAAGGTTATTGGGTAATTTCCCACAGGCATATTCTCACCTGGCAATTATTGAAACTGCCATAACACTGGCAGGTGATGAAATTTCCAAAGAGGAGCAAATAATGAAGTCAATTCGTCACTAAGAAGTGATAGAGAACATACAAAAAAAAGCCGGCTGATCGCCGGCTTTTTTTTGTATGTAAGTATGAATACTTTCTTATTCTGCACTTGCAGGAACCTGTCCACGCATTCCCATAATATCACGATCAAACATATACAAGTTATGATCGCCTAATAAATTTAACTTATCGTTAATAGCTGCAACAGAGGCTTCTTCTTCAATTTGCTCTGTTACGAACCACTGGATCCAGTTGTGCGTAGTAAAGTCTTTCTCATCAAGACAAACACCAACAATACCACTGATCAGTTCAGTAACATACTGCTCGTGCTCATATACTTTGGCAAAAACAGCTTTAATGTCCTTATAATCAGATATTGGTTGTTCAATGGCAGGAATAATAGCTTTACCACCGCGCTCATTGACATATTTAATAAACTTCATCATATGCAAACGCTCTTCTTCAGCCTGAGCATATAACCAGTTGGCAGTTCCTTCATAACCATTTGTATCGGCCCATACAGCCATCGCAAGGTACAGGTTAGAAGAATAAGCTTCTTTTTCAATTTGATTAACAAGTATTTCTTCTACTTTTTTCTTAAGCATAACAGTCAATATTAAGTTATAACAACAAAGATACACTTATTAACCCATCAACATTGGAAGGTGTTTAGCCTCTCTGTTATTTATATTCATTCCAAACAAATATCCCAATCCATTTGGTTATCTGATAAAAATCAGCTTTTTTGCATGACGGAATTAGAGGTCGTTTTTTATTTATTAAAACAATTTACTTTCTAATTTTTTATTAATGAAATCTTTATTCCATTATGATTAAAAAAGTATTAGTTGCCAACCGTGGTGAAATAGCCGTCCGTGTCATGCGTTCATGCCGTGAAATGGGTATTAAATCGGTTGCCATATTTTCCGAGGCTGACCGCACAGCCAAACATGTCAGGTATGCTGACGAAGCGCATTGCGTAGGACCAGCAGCTTCAACAGAAAGCTACCTGAATATCAAAAAAATAATTGAAGTAGCAGTTGCCAGTAAAGCAGATGCCATCCATCCAGGTTATGGTTTCTTGTCAGAAAACGCTCAGTTTGCTGAAGCTGTTGCCAAAGCAGGAATTATTTTCGTGGGCCCGTCAATAAAAGCCATTAATACGATGGGTGATAAACTAACTGCACGTCAGTTAATGATCGAATCTAACGTTCCGGTAGTTCCTGGTACTAAAGAAAACATTGAAGATCCCAAAAAACTCAAAAAAACTGCTGCAGAAATAGGCTATCCCATAATGCTTAAGGCAAGTGCCGGCGGTGGTGGTAAAGGGATGCGCCTGGTTCGTGAAGAAAAAGAACTTGTTAATGCTTATGAAATGGCGAGGTCTGAAGCCCGTTCTGCATTTGGTGACGACGCAGTGTATATTGAAAAGTATATTGAAGGACCTCATCATATTGAATTCCAGATAATGGCCGACAAGCACGGCAACTATGTTCATTTATTTGAGCGTGAATGTTCGGTGCAGCGTCGCCACCAAAAGGTGGTTGAAGAAACTCCCTCTCCTCTTATGACTCCCGAATTACGTCACAAAATGGGTGAACAGGCTATTGCAGCTGCCAAATCGGTAGACTATGTTGGCGCTGGAACAGTAGAGTTTTTGGTTGATAACGACCATAATTTCTATTTCCTGGAAATGAATACTCGATTACAGGTGGAACACCCCATTACAGAACGAACAACAGGTGTTGACCTGGTTAAAGCGCAGATCAATGTGGCAAACGGCCTTCCTCTGGAGTTTAAACAAGAGGACCTGAGACAGAATGGTCATGCCATAGAATGTCGTATATATGCCGAAGATCATAAAAATAACTTTATGCCATGTCCGGGTGTGGTGAAAAATATTACTGAACCAATGGGCTTGGGTATTCGGACAGATGGATATGTATACGAGGGTTACGAGATCCCGTTCCACTATGATCCTATGATCTCGAAACTGATCTCATGGGCGCCAACACGTCAGGAAGCTATCGACCGCATGAAACGGGCTTTATATGAATACAAAATAACCGGTGTAAAAACATCTATTCCTTTTGTATCACGCATTATGGAAGCCAAAGACTTTGTTGATGGCAATTATGACACGCATTTCATCGAAAAGAATATGGACTTTCTGATGACAGAAGAAGATGATTGTTCAGACTATTGTGAAGATATCGCACTGTTTGTTGCATTTCTCGATTACACCGAAAAAATTCAGGAGGCTGCCGACAAATCAAATGTGGCTGCTCCAAACCAATCGGCCTGGAAAGAATATGCGCGCCGTAAAAATGTAATTCGCTACTAAATCAGTTAATATGCCAATAGAATTAAAAATTGATTCTCGCCGTGCCAGGATTAAAATCCTTGAACAAAATGGCACAAAATACAAAGTAGACATCGACGATCGTATCTATGACCTTGACCTGGTTAAAGTAGAATCAGATGCCTATTCAATCTTGCTTGATGGTCAGTCTGTCAATATGGAGATGATTCAAGATGCAGATCTCAATCACTATAAAGTAAATACCATCAATAATTATTACGAAATAGAGGTGATCGATGCTGCAACACGTTATCGCAATGCTTCAAATTCATCACTTGATTCGGGTGGCAATGTCATTTCTACGCCTATGCCAGGAAAGATCGTTAAAATACCTGTTAACGAAGGTGACACTGTTGAAAAAGGACAAACTGTTGTGATCGTCTCGGCCATGAAGATGGAAAGTGAATACAAATCTGCCATTGACGGCGTTGTTAAGCACATTCATGTTTCCGAAGGTGACGCCGTTGAAGGTCACCAACCATTAATTGAAATCGAATAACCTGAAAATCAGAAACAATGCAAAGTTTAGAAGAAAAATATAAAAAATTTGAAGAAACCAATAAGCAGGCAGAAGCCGGCGGTGGTGATGCTCGCATCGAAAAGCAACATAAGGGCGGTAAATTAACAGCCAGGGAGCGTATTGAGTTATTTTTAGATGCCGGCACTTTTGTTGAACTGGATAAACTGGTCAAGCACCGCTGCAACAACTTTGGCATGGAAAAAACCCAATTCCCGGGTGACGGATTCATTACCGGTTATGGTAAGGTAGATGGTCGGCTTGTTTATGTTTTTGCACAGGATTTTACGGTATTCGGTGGATCACTTAGCCGCACCAATGCCGATAAGATCATTAAAGTATCAAAATTGGCCCTTAAGATGGGTGCTCCCTTAATTGGTTTAAATGATTCAGGTGGTGCCCGCATACAGGAAGGTGTTCAAAGCCTTGCCGGTTACGGTGATATATTCTTTCTTAATGTAAAGTCATCGGGGGTGATTCCTCAGATATCGGCCATTATGGGCCCTTGTGCCGGTGGTGCTGTATACTCTCCTGCACTAACAGACTTTATATTCATGGTTAAAGATACCAGCTACATGTTTGTTACCGGACCCGAAGTGATCAAAACCGTTACCCATGAAGAAGTAACTAAAGAAGAGTTGGGTGGTGCAATGACACACAACGCCAAAAGTGGTGTTGCTCATTTTATGGGTGATGATGACGAGAACACATTAATGATGATCCGTGAACTACTTAGCTTCTTACCATCCAATAATATGGAAGACCCTCCTGTTCTTCCAACAACAGATGATATAAAACGCGAAAGTGAAGAACTGCAGGATCTGATACCTGCCGACCCCAATAAGCCATACGATATGCACGATATCATTGGTAAGGTGGTTGATAACCAGCATTTCTTCGAAGTAATGCCGCATTATGCCCAGAATATCATTACCGGTTTTGGCCGAATGGCAGGCAGAACTGTAGGAATAATAGGTAATCAGCCCAACTACCTGGCTGGTGTATTGGATATAGAATCGTCAACAAAGGGAGCCCGCTTTGTGCGATTCTGCGACGCCTTTAATATTCCAGTGGTTACATTTGTTGATGTACCGGGATTTTTACCGGGGACAGTTCAGGAGTATGGTGGAATTATTAAGCATGGAGCCAAATTATTGTACGCCTATGCTGAAGCCACTGTACCTAAGATTACAGTTATCACAAGAAAAGCCTACGGTGGTGCTTATGATGTTATGGCATCAAAACACCTGTCTGCAGATATTAACTTTGCTTATCCTACGGCCGAAATTGCAGTAATGGGACCTGAAGGAGCGGTTAATATTATCTTCAGAGGTGAAACTGATGATATTGCCAAAGCTGAAAAAGTGGATGATTATCGTGAAAACTTTGCCAATCCATACAGGGCTGCTGAATTAGGGTATATCGATGAAATCATTTTACCCAAGGAAACTCGTTTTAAATTGATTCAGGCACTGGAAATGACACAAAACAAAAGCGAAGCCAATCCGCCTAAAAAACATGGAAATATTCCATTGTAATAATTCAAAGAAGCCGGTTTACAATAAACCGGCTTCTTTTTACCATTAAATCCCGGCGATCTTAACCGGTTCAGCTTCAGAAATCAGCTTGGGACATGCTGCCCGTATAGCATCTTTCTCCAATTTATCCAAATCGTCGTAGGCTTTTCCAAATTTGGTTCGTGCCATATCATCCCGCATTTCATTAAAGGCTCGTACAATCTCGTTCTGAACCATCAGGTATGTCTGGTATTGAGTATCATTGGCCGTTTGCAGTGATATAATACCTTTACTCACACTCGTTGGCCCCAGAAGAGTGATATTCTTCATTTCCTTATCTGATAAGTTAATATCATCAGACGGATTTAAAATGAAGGCTTTGGTCGCCTCGGTCAGTAAAGCAATATCAAGGGCTTGCTTTTCAACCATTAACTGGTTTTCTGAATTCACCAGTATCTCAAATACATTACGGTCATTTTTCTTATCAGGTGGATTATTGTCAATTTCATTTGTGTATGGGGGAAGAACAGTTCCCAATCCCAGATCGGAATCCATAGTTGTTGTCACAAGAAAGAAGATTAAAAGAAGGAAGGCAATGTCTGCCATTGAGCCTGCATTGAGCTCTTTGATTTGTCTACGTGTCATAACTTATCATTTAATAATTGATTAATATTAAATGACCCTGCATAGCTTGACTTCGAATTATTATTTGAATATACAAAATCCCCGCATTAAACAAAAATTACTAAGGACTATTCTCGAGCAATTACACCAACTAATACCCCCGTAAGCTGGTGTGCCATTTAGTACAAGTGTTTATTTCTTAAGTGCCATATGGCACGGATGTGTCATTCGGCACATTATATTTCAACACTTTATTCTGCGTATCAAACTCAATCAACCATATCTAATGTACTGAATCTATACAATATAGGATGCAATATACAATTATCCTCCCCTGTCCTTCTCATTTTCGGCATCGCTATTGACTATTAAGCCATCCAAAATCTAAATCAGTTGCTTACTAAAACAAGATTATTATGAATGCAATCCTTGCTTTTATTCCAATTCTGCTTACAATAGTATTGATGGCAGGATTTAACTGGGGAGCCAAAAAGGCTTTACCTTTGTCCTGGTTATTAGCTGTTCTAATAGCCTTATTCTATTGGAAAATAGATATCTTAAACGTTACAGCCTATTCCTTTTTTGGTGTACTTAAAGCACTCGATATTCTGATCATTATTTTTGGTGCCATACTCATTCTTAATACACTAAAGATTTCCGGGGCCATGGCTGCCATTAATAATGGTTTTCAGGGAATAACCCGCGACCGGCGAATCCAGGCCATTATCATTGGTTACATGTTCGGAGCATTTATTGAAGGAGCAGCCGGCTTTGGCACGCCAGCCGCATTGGCAGGCCCATTATTGGTTGGCCTGGGTTTTCCTCCGCTGGCCGCTGCCATTGTAGCACTTATCTTTAACAGTGTACCGGTGCCCTTTGGAGCTGTCGGAACCCCGATAACCGGTGCTATGAGTACACTGTCAACCAACCTTTCAGAAGTTGGTGCTGACCCTACAGTATTCGAAATGATACTAACCAAGTGGATCGCCCTGCCCAATGCTCTGGCCGGAACATTGATTCCTCTCATTGGATTAATGATCATGACTAAAATATTCGGCAAGAAGAAATCGATACGTCCTGCCCTTGAAGTAGCTCCTTTTGCTTTATTTGCCGGCATTTGTTTTATGGTCCCTTATACTTTAATAGCCATCGCTTTCGGACCTGAATTACCAAGTCTGGTTGGTGCGTTTATTGGTTTGGGCATTGTTGTATATGCTGCTAAAAAGGGCTTCCTGGTTCCAAAGAAAACATGGGATTTTCCTGAAAAATCATTGTGGAGCAAACAATGGATGTCCAATAGCGATACCGGTCAGATGGTAGAATCTAAAATGCCATTATACAAAGCATGGGCTCCCTATTTATTAATAGCTCTTATATTGGTGGTAACACGCATTCCTGCCTTTGGACTAAAGGGTATTTTAGCTGCTCAGCAAATTACCATCAACAATATATTTGGTATTGACAGCCTTGACTACTCTCTGAAATGGGCTTACCTGCCTGGTACCATCCCATTCATTCTCGTGGCCATATTAAGCGCTTTTTACTATAAGATGAAGATAAAACAGGTTAAACGAGCCTGGAAGCTGACTTTTACTCAAATAAAGGGTGCAGCCATTGCCTTGTTCAGCGGTGTCGCTCTTGTTCAGATCATGCTTAACTCAGGAACCAATGGTGCCGGACTGGAAAGTATGCTGACAGAAATGGCGCAGGCAACTGCTGAGATATCCGGATCAGCCTATCCTGTTTTTGCACCGGTAATCGGAATCTTAGGAGCCTTTATGTCGGGATCGGCCACTGTCTCCAATATATTGTTCGCCTCATTCCAGTTCGAAACAGCCGCCCTGCTAGATCTGCCACAGATCCTTATTGTAGCCATGCAAGGCATTGGTGCAGGTGTGGGTAACATGATCTGCGTTAACAACGTTGTCGCTGTTTCTGCTACTGTCGGATGTATTGGCTCTGGAGGATTTATCATCAGAACGAATGCCAAACCTGCTTTTATCTACTATCTGATCATCCTCATCGCTTTAGGAGCTGTAATAGCTTCAGGGTTTAACCCATTGTCGTTATAAAAAATCAAAGCCATGTTAACAGGAGAATACAAATCATTATACCAGTCACTCTCTAAAGTGATTGATACAAAGCGGATGTTCCATGACACCTTGCATACCCTGGCATTCGGCACTGATGCCAGCTTTTACAGGCTAATTCCTAAATTGGTGATAAAGGCTAAAAACGTGGATGAAGTTATTGCAATTATGGAAGAAACTTCACGCAGAAACATACCTGTTACCTATCGAGCAGGTGGCACAAGCCTTTCAGGCCAGGCTATTTCTGATTCGGTACTGGTTATAGCAGGCGAACACTGGAAAGAATATGAAGTATTGGATAATGGTGAGCGAATAAGGCTACAGCCAGGTTTAACCGGGGCGCGTGCCAATGCGATTCTTGCTCCGTATAAGCGGAAAATGGGGCCTGACCCCGCGTCGATCAACGCAGCTATGATTGGTGGCATTGCAGCTAACAATGCCAGTGGTATGTGTTGCGGCACATCAGAAAACTCTTATAAAACAGTCGACAGCATGAAAATTGTTTTTCGTGATGGTGCCTACCTGGATACGGGATGTTACAAAAGCAGGGAAGAGTTTACGAAGACGCACAAACACATTATCGACGATATCGATCAACTGGTACAGGCCGTTAAAGGAAACGAACCATTGACACAACGCATAAAGGATAAGTTTAAAATGAAAAACACAACCGGCTATAGCTTAAATGCCTTTGTTGATTTTTCTGATCCTTTTGACGTTATAGAACACATTATGATAGGGTCTGAAGGAACACTGGGTTTTATTGCCGAGATAACCTACAAAACAGTCATCGAGCATGCTCATAAAGCCAGCTCTTTAATGGTGTTTCCTGATATAGAAAAAGCATGTAATGCTGTGTCTGCATTAAAAAGCAGTCCGGTTTCTGCTGTTGAACTGATCGATCGTGCCGGACTAAGATCGGTTGAAGACCAGGATGGCGTACCGGCATACCTGAAAACCTTATCGAAAGATGCCAGCGCCATACTTGTCGAAACACGGGCTTCTGACAGAGATATTTTAAAAGCGCAGATTGATGTAATACTCGACACCATTAAAGATATTCCTTCAGAGCTACCTCTTACTTTTACCGACATTCCGGCTGAGTTCAACGCTCTATGGAAAATACGCAAGGGATTGTTTCCATCGGTTGGTGCCATACGAAAAACAGGCACCACGGTTATTATTGAAGATGTGACATTCCCGGTACCTAAGCTGGCTTCTGCAACACTGGACCTGCAGGAATTATTTGCCAGCTATGGCTATAGTGAAGCTGTTATATTTGGTCATGCCCTGGAAGGGAACCTGCACTTTGTTTTTACACAAGACCTGGGCGCACCTGAAGAAGTAGAGCGTTACGATGCATTTATGAAGCAATTGGTCAAACTGGTGATTGATAAATATGACGGGGCTCTGAAAGCAGAACACGGAACAGGACGGAATATGGCACCTTTTGTCGAGAAGGAATGGGGCAATGAAGCCTACCTGATGATGAAAGAGATCAAAGCCATCTTCGACCCTGAAGACATGCTAAATCCGGGCGTCATTCTGAATAATGATCCGGAATCTCACCTGAAAAACCTGAAACCCCTGCCTCCTGCAATGGATAAGGTTGATAAGTGTATCGAATGTGGCTTTTGTGAGCCAACATGCGTTGCCAATGAACTGACTCTTTCTCCACGTCAGCGCATCACCACATTCAGGGAAATTTCACGCCTGAAAGACAGTGGTGAAAAGCCTCATGAAGCTTCTTCACTGGTTAACGCCTATCAGTATGCCGGTGATGAAACATGCGCAACAGACGGCCTGTGTGCCCTTAGCTGTCCGGTAAAGATCAATACGGGTGAACTGATCAAAGAACTCAGATTCCAAAGCCACACGGCAAGTCAGAATAAAGTGGCCACCTGGCTGGCTTCAAATATGGATACTGTTACAGGTGTTCTGCGCAATGCGCTTGGTGTTATCAACTTTGGTCACACTCTGTTGGGAAGTAATGTGACAGGGGCAATCTCAAAAAGTCTGTATTCCATATCAGGCCAACGCATTCCCCTATGGAACAAATACATGCCAAAGGGTTCAAAAAAGATCGTACCGCAAATGGTCAATAAGAATAACCCAAACAAGGTGGTCTATTTCCCATCATGTATTAATCGGTCCATGGGACCTTCGAAAGATCAGTCGAAAGATCAGGTAACGCTTGTTTTTGAACGCCTGATGAAAAAAGCCGGCTTCGAAGTTATTTACCCGGAAAGCATGAATAAGCTGTGCTGTGGTATGTCCTACTCCAGCAAAGGCTTCAAAGAACAAGGCCTGATGAAATCAACTGAATTGGAGAGAGAACTGAAAAAGGCCAGTGAAAATGGTAAGTATCCGGTTGTATGTGATATGAGCCCCTGTCTGTATACCATGAAAGAGAATATGCAGGACAGGTTAAAATTGTACGAACCGGTTGAGTTTATCCTGGAATACCTCAAAGACAAGTTGCTGTTTGAACCAATTGATGAAACGGTATCTGTTTTTGCGGTGTGCAGCATGAAAAAAATGGGTATGGATGAACACCTCTTGCAACTGGCCAATATGTGTGCAACGAAGGTGGTTAAGCCTGATACTAACTGCTGTGGCTTTGCTGGCGACCGTGGTTTCTCTTTCCCTGAACTAAATGAACATGGTTTACGTGATCTGAAGATTCAATTGCCTCATGATGTAAAGCACGGTTATTCAACATCAAGAACATGTGAAATCGGTTTATCAAAGAACAGTGGTATCAGTCACGAGTCAATTGTGTATTTAGTTGATAAGGTAACCAGGCCCTTGAAACAGAAAGCCGCTAAAGCAGCATTAGGTCTGGCTATTGTAATCCTTGGAGGATTGGGCATGCAGTCAACCCATGCACAAGACAAACCAAGTGTAAAACTGAGTGGTTTTGTATCGACTGAAGCCATTTTCGACAGTCGTAAGGTAGTATCTGCGCGCGATGGTGATGTTATTCTTTATCCTGCCCCTATCAGTTACGATGAAAATGGCGTTGATATAAACGAGAAAGGTGACTTTTCTTTCTTAAGCATACACAGTCGATTACGGGCCAAAGCCGGTGGTGTTAAACTTTGGGGTGGTCAGCTAAGCGGATTGATTGAGTTTGATTTTGTAGGAACAACTAATGCATCCATAGGCTTGCTGCGTATGCGTCATGCCATGGCTCAGCTCGATTTTGAAAAAACAAGTATACTGTTTGGACAGTATTGGCATCCCATGTTTGTGACTTCTTGCTTTCCTGAAATATCATCATGGGGGGCTGCAGCGCCGGTTTCGGTTCTGTCGAGAAACCCGCAAATAAGGGTGACGCACCAGCTCACTGACAAATTCAGGGTTTCTGTGGCTGCGGTTTCGCAATTTGACTTTAAATCATCAGGTCCTAATGGCGCCAGTAATGTATACCTGCGCCAGTCATCCATGCCTGAGTTCGATGCTCACCTGGAATACGGGACCAAAGGAAAAAGTGTATTCGGTATGGTGGCCGGCACCAAGAAAATTGTTCCTCGTCGGTTAAACGCAGCCGGTAATGTTGTGGATGAAAGCTTGCGTACCTACCATGCGCTGGCCTACACTACGTTGAAGTTAAAATCGTTAAAAATCAAGCTACAGGCCATGTATGCCCAGAATGGATCTGACATGCTGCTATTGGGTGGATATGGAGTTAAAAGTATAGATGCGCAAACAGAAACTTACACTTACACGCCCCTTAGTACTCTTAATTACTGGACCGAAATAATCACCCATGGATCAAAGGTAAACTTTGGAATATTTGCAGGAATTGCTAATCAGCTGGGTAGCAGCGATACCATTGCCGATGGTAATGAAGTTTATGCAAGGGGAAGTAACATTGACTATGTTGCACGCATAGCTCCGCGTATTATTACCGGAACAAAAGATATAAAGGTAATGCTTGAGTTAAACCAGACATATGCTGCTTATGGCGAACCGGATGAAAAATTCAATGTTAACAACAGTGAGCGTGTTGTAAATACAAGATTGCAACTACATGTTATGTATAAGTTTTAATTAAACCAAAATTACCATACCAGGAGAGTTTTCATTTCCTTTTGCTACGTCCGTTGGGTTAGGGTGTTTCCGGCGCGGTTGCATCGCAACCATCCATATGAAAACTCTCCTTTTTTCTTTGAATGGTTCTGATTATCTAAGAACTTTTTGGGCATATTAAGCTGAGTATGACCTTAAGTGATGATAAAAAATATCAGTCATACATAAGGATAGGTCAATAATCTTTACGAAATTTATAGGGTGAAGGACCAAATACAACAACATTTGACTTTCAGTATCAGTATTCTGTTGCTGACACTTATGTCCACCGTCAGTCGTGGCCAGATCAATCCGGTTAAAAAAGTACTGGTACTCCATTCCTATCATCAGGGCCTGGAATGGACAGACGATGTATCGGACGGCATTAAACAAGCCATGTTGCTGCACGAAGATGAAGTAGATCTGTATTTCGAATACCTGGATTCAAAGCGCTATCCCGACTCACTGCATTTTAACCAGGTTCAGACCTACCTGCGACAACGTGATTTCCAGTCGCATTTCGATTTAATTATTACCGTTGATGATGATGCATTGCGCTTTTTAGTACAAAACCGTGAAGTACTCTACAAAGATATTCCGGTTGTGTTTTGTGGTGTTAATAATGGTATACATCAACAGATCAATGATCCCCTGATAACCGGCATTCGGGAAAAACCAGATTTTAATGCGACCCTGTCTCTGATGCAAAAACTGCATCCCGGTGCACAAACCATTCACGTTATCAATGATGCCAGCACCACTACAGCAATATTAAATCGTCAGGCGCTTGACTCCATACAAACAACTTTCCCTTTAAAACTTCACTTCATTGACAATGTTACAATTCAGGAACTAATAACTGAAGTTGAACAAATTAGCACTGAAGACCTCATCCTTTTACTGACGTTCAACAAAGATCAAAACAATGCATTTATATCTTACAAGGAAGAAGTCAGATTAGTAAAGAAGCATGCCCGTGTTCCAATCTATTCCAGCTGGGAGTTCTTTTTGGGAAGGGGCATTGTAGGTGGTTACCTGTTGAGTGGTGAAAACCATGGCAGAAGGGCTGCACAAACAGCTATGCAGATACTACGGGGAACACATCCCAAAGACATACCTTTGCAAAGCACGACAGAAGGTGCTTTTCAGTTTGACCACCATTTACTTAAGCAACATGGCATTAAAAGAAAGCAATTGCCCGAAAACAGTGTAATCATCAATAAGCCCATTGATTTCTATGTATTGAACAAACAGCAGATTCTGATCATATCAGTTGTTTTCCTCATTGGTTTAATTGTAATACTTGTTCTTTCACGTTCCATTAAAAAAAGGATCAGAGCCGAAAAGGAACTATTGGTTAAGCAGGATTTTCTTGCCCTCTCATTTGAGCAACAGAAGCTAATGGCTGAGATCGTGACCTACCTTAACTCAACCAACGATTTTACGCTTGTGATTGATAAGGTTCTTAATGCCATTATCAAAACCAGCCATATTGAGAAAATAGGCGTCTACAGCCTCTCAAATGATCATTTAATAAGCAGTATTATAGGCTCGCAAACTTCAGAACAAGGCAACAGTATTATTGAGCTGGATCTGAAAAATGTATTTAAAATACAGAATCTGCTCAATAAAATACTGGATAATAAAACCATTGTTAGTGATGATCTGTCAGATTTTAGCGAAGAGGAAAAGGCCTTTTACCAGGTAAGAGGTATTCAATCGGTTCTTTTAATTCCCATCAAAGTAACAGATAAAACCATTGGGGTAGCCGGTTTTGCTTTTTCCACACCACACCATTGGTCCGATGATGAGATGCAGTTATTATCAACCCTGATCAGGGTGATCGCCAATGCCTGGGAGCGCAATTTTCAGATGAATCAGTTCCTGGAAATGGAGAAGCAACATGCTGAAGCCGTACAGGTGATGGAGCAAACATCGCGCCTTGCATCTATCGGTGTTATTACCGGAGGTATCACACACGAGATCAACCAGCCTCTCAATGCCATCCGGATTACTACAGATACGATGTTGCGCAAGATCAAGAAAACAGACAATGAACTGACGGCGTATATTGTTCGTAAGCTTAACACCATTGCCGAAGGTACCAGCCGCATTGATGGTATCGTCAAAAACATGCGAAATTACTGGGTGAATCCGGTTCCCAATTCAGAGGAAAAAGAAACCATTGAGCTCAATAGTGTTCTAAACGAGGCTTTGGAACTCTTAAAGCGACAAATACGTAACCAGGGCATCACCCTTAAGGTCACGCAGGCCATTGGCAACCTGCACATCAGGGCCAACAAGGTGCAACTCGAGCAAGTTGTTATCAACCTGGTAGTTAATGCCATTCAATCGTTGGGAGAAGTTGAGCGCCATGAAAAACAAATCCTTGTTAAAACCCTGAAGCGCGAACGAAGTATAGAATTATCGGTTGAAGACAATGGCAAAGGCATTGAGAGCGATGCTAGGGAGCTACTGTTCAACCCATTATACAGCACTAAGAAAGAAAGCGGTGGCTCGGGATTGGGCCTTGCCATTGTTCGCACATTTGTAACGAAGATGAATGGCGAAATAAGCTATGACAATATTGAAGGCGGAGGCGTTCGCTTTATAATTGTATTTAAAACACCTGAAGCATGAAAATACTGGTAGTTGAAGATGATGCTTTAAGCCGCGAGGCCATTGTTGAGTTCTTATCGGACGAAATGGATTTTGATACCCAGTGGGCCAAAGATGCTACGGTCGCTCTTGAAATGCTGCAAGCCGATGATTTTCAGCTGATCGTATCTGACATTAAGATGCCGGGAATTAGTGGCATTGAACTACTGAAGCGGGTTAAACAAAACCATCAGAACATTGATGTTATATTAATGACAGGTTTTTCTGAAATTAATAATTCCATTGAAGCGCTTCGATGGGGCGCATCCGATTACCTCCTGAAGCCCGTTAACATTGAAGAACTGTCTCATGCCATTCAACGTCTGCAGGATAAATACCAGCTTTTATCTGAAAATTCGCAGCTTAAAGCATCGGTTGAGGAAATGGACAACAAAGCGAGGCGATCTGAAGAAAAGCTACAGGCACTGCAAAATACCATGAAAACCATTCAGCAAAGCGGCAATCTGGCAGTCTTCTCTAACCACATGCGTCAGGTTGTGGAATTATCTATGAAGTTTCATGACAACAGGGATATTCCGGTACTTATACAAGGTGAAACAGGTACAGGAAAAGAAATGATCGCGCGCCTTATTCATTATGGAGAAAACAAGGACTTACAAAAACCATTTATTCCTGTCAACTGTGCAGCCCTGTCTCCGCAACTCTTCGAAAGCGAACTCTTTGGTTATGAAAAAGGTGCTTTTACAGGCGCCAGTAACCAGGGCAGAATCGGTAAAATGGAGCTGGCCCAGGGCGGTACTTTGTTCCTGGATGAAATTGGTGAACTACAGCCCCATATGCAGGCCAAACTATTAAGGGTACTGCAGCAAAAAGAGTTCTACAGAGTAGGTGGCGATAAACTTATTAAACTGGATGTACGGTTTGTATTTGCTACCAACCGCAACCTGAAGCAGATGATCCGGGACAATACCTTTCGCTCTGACCTGTATTTCAGAATGGAAAGCGGAACCATTGAACTGAAGCCCTTAAGACATAAACCTGAGGAAATTGTTCCCTTGGCTCAGTATTTTATGGAGCTGTTCAATGAACGTAGAAATAAGAATTTTCGTTTCATCAGTAAACCGGCCCGATCAATTCTGGAGAAACATCCCTGGCCGGGCAATGTAAGGGAATTGGAAAATGCCATTGAGAGAATCGTACTGCTTTACGACGAAACAGAGATTCAACCCCGACACCTATCACATTTATACACTGAAACAGATGATGTTCATCCGGAGAAAAAAATCATCGGATCCATACTGGTACCGGGTGAGATTAGCCTGCCAGACGCTCCCTTTTCATTGGAGCACCTGGAGTTGGAAATAGTCGACAAAGCCCTGAAGCGCTTTAATGGTTCCAAATCAAAAGCTGCCGAATACCTCGGCATCAGCCGTTTTGCCCTGCGCAGTCGCCTCAGAAAGCTGGAAGAGCGGAATAAACATGATTGAAAACAATAGACAGTGGAACATGTGAATTGTTGTGGCGTCCCCGCTTAAGCGTCAGATTTTTGGCAGGGTAATGGACGTGATCATTCCTCTCTCCTATTTTTCAGGCCTTATATTTGTTTCCATGCTTTCACTATACTAAGTTTGACAAAGAACCTTGATACAGACAGGATCATCATGCCACATATAACAGAAAGCATCTCAAAATCGCAAGCCAGAAAACTGGTACTACTATCACAACAGCTTCCTCCGTTTAAGGCGAACGGCAAAGCAGTTGACGCGACCTTATCAGCCATTGAACACCTCGGATATATCCAGGTCGATACCATATCTGTTATTCAGCGTGCACACCATCATACCTTATGGAACCGCAATCCAAGGTATCAACCAGTGCATATTGACCAGTTGCAGGAAAATAAAAAGATATTCGAATACTGGTCGCATGCCGCTTCGTACCTGCCCATGTGCGATTATAGGTATAGCCTGGTTCGTAAGCACGAGATTGCCAGTGGTATTCAAAAGCATTGGTTTGAGAAAGATGAGCCAATCATGAGTGAAATACTCAGGCGCATTGAACAGGAAGGCCCCTTAATGGCCAGGGATTTTGAAATAGCTGACATAAACAGATCAGGATGGACAAGTCACCCCATCAAAAGAGCCTTAAATAATCTGTTTATGCAAGGAGAGTTAATGATTCCCTTTCGTAAGGAATTTCATAAAGTATACGACCTTACGCACAGGGTCTTGCCTGCTGATACTGACACCAGCTTACCTGATGAGAAAGAATATGCCCGTTATCTAATTGATCGCTTTTTAAAAGCCAATGGATTAGGACAGGCACCCGAAATAACATACCTGCTTAGGAATATTAAGCCAATGGTAGCTGACACACTCAGGGAGATGCTGGAAAGTGAGCATTTAATGAAACTTAAAGTGGGCAAAACAGACTATTATGCACAGGCTGATGCCCTGGAGATGCTTAATAAGCCCCTGGCCCGAAGTCAGGCGAAAATACTATCTCCCTTCGATAATCTGCTTATTCAACGAAAGCGCATGCTAGCATTGTTTGACTTTGATTACCAGCTTGAATGCTACTTACCGGCCAACAGACGACAATATGGTTATTTCGCACTGCCTGTTTTATGGGATGGTAAGCTGGTAGCCCGGATGGATTGCAAGGCTGAGCGCAAAAAATCAGTGTTTCACATACGCTCTGTCATATTGGAACCCGGCCTTAAAAAATACGAAAGCTTTGCCAGGGCTTTGTCCAAAGAACTGCGTGCTTTTATGCGTTTTAACGAATGTAATATGCTTAAAATACACCAAAGTAATCCGCCTCAATTTATTCAGGAACTGGAACAGAATATGCAGTCCTAAGAAAGGAAGCCAGGATCAGCTATCTATAACGGTACGCCAGGAATACTCGCGCACCATTATAAAAACACATGCATTAGATATCGTTATTTTATAGGACTATCAGGCTCCTTAGCCATGTGGTTATAACTGAGCTTGTCCAATAATTTTGGCAGCCATTTACTCAGGAATACCGTCAGCTTACCCTCTACAAAGGTCAGTATCAAAGTACGCTTGCGCTTAAGAATGGCTTTAGCCATGTGACTGGCCACCTCTTCAGCACTCATCATCTTTTCTTCTTTACGCGGTGTCTCTCCCTGATTACTACCATCGGCCGTCAATGCAGCCTTACGCACATTGGAAGCTGTAAAACCGGGAGCGGCTATCAATACATGCAATCCTTTTTTCAGGTTTTCGACACGTATGGTCTCTAAAAAGCCGTGCATGGCAAACTTAGATGCAGAATAACCTGTACGACCAGGTAAACCAATAAAACCGGCTATGGACGATACACCCACGACGGAACCTTTGCTTTCAAGTAAAGATGGTAAAGCATACTTCGTGCAGTACACTGTACCCCAGAAGTTAACGTCCATCAACTTTTTCAAAACACTTAGATCAACATCCTGAAAGGCTGCACGCATGGATATACCTGCATTATTCACCAATATATCAATCCGGCCAAAAGCTCTTAACGTTTCACTTACAAGATGCTTACAGTGCTCTTCCACACTTACATCGGTCTGAACCGATATTACTTCTGTACCATTGCTTTTTAATTCCTGCTCTACCTCAAGTAATTTTTCAACACTGCGAGCTGCCAACGCTAACTTTGCCCCCCTTTGAGCAAATTCGCGGGCACAGGCAAGACCAATACCAGAAGATGCACCGGTTATAATGATGACTTTATCCTTCATGTTTTAATTAATTAAGCCGTGAAAATAATGATTTAATTTGAAAGAGCTTATCAGTTGATAGGTTGAAGAGTTGTACGAACTGTATAATCGTCGAATCGTCGAATTGTTGATGAGTTTAGTAGTTGAATGAAACATCTAACATCCCAACATCTTTGTTGTCGAATCGTCGAATTGTATAATCGTCGAACTGATTATCCCGATGGCTATCGGGAGTCGAATTGTTGAAAATGTTGAGGAGTTTATAAGTTGAAGGTGCTAAATATCTGTGCAATATATCTTAATGTCGTGCATTCAAATTGTCTAATTGTCTAATCGTCTAAAAGTCAAATTGGCGATAGTTAATGAGTTTAGTAGTTGAATGAATTAACGACCTATCTGCCGATCCCGGATAAATATCGGGAGTCGAATTGTTGAATTATTAATTAAGTTGATGAGTTTAGTAGTTGAATAGTTGAATGAAACATCCCAACACCTCATCCCCCTTATTCGACAACTCATCGTTATTAATTATTAATTTGCTTCATGAAGCATGCAATTTTGGATTGTCATTTAAACCAAACGAAAAAATGAAGATCAAAATTGCCATACTACTTCTGCTGATATGTGTCGTTCCTAGTCAACTCAGTGCCCAATATGAGATAAATGGAACAATAACGGCTAAAGACGACAGTCCGCTTGTTGGTGTCAACATCACCATAAAGGGAACTTACGATGGTACTATTACTGATATCAATGGTGCTTTCTCCTTAATGACAGATGAAGAACACCCTACCTTATTGATCAGTTATATAGGTTACAAACCCGAAGAGATTGCTGTCAATAAAAACTCCGGTAATCTGGCGCTCGTTTTAAAAGAAAGCATTACCAGTCTTAATGCAGTCACCATTACCGCAGGTACGTTTAGCGCAGGTGATAAAAAACGAGCCACGGTACTGGAGCCCCTTGATATATATACAACAGCAGGTTCTTTGGGCGATATTAACGGTGCCTTAAAAACACTGCCCGGCACACAAGCAGCCTCCGATGACGGACGCCTGCTGGTGAGGGGTGGTGAAGCTGCCGAAACCAAAGTGCATGTGGACGGTTTATTGGCCGCGAAGCCATATTACTCAAAGGTGCCTGACTTGCCAACAAGGGGACGATTTGCTCCCAGCCTGTTTAGCGGAACTGTATTTAGCACCGGTGGCTATTCTGCAGAATACGGCCAGGCCCTGTCATCCATATTGATTCTGGAATCCAATGACATTGCCGTTGAAGAGGTCACTGGTTTATCATTCATGAGCGTTGGTGCTGAAGCGTCTAAAACATGGTGTTCACCTGGCAAATCAAGTTCTGCCGGTGTGTCATATACCAACCTTGCACCATATTATGGCGTGGCCAATAATCGTCTTGAGTGGCTAAAGCCTAGCGAAGCTGTCAATCTGAATTTTATGCATCGCCAAAAAAGCGACAATGGCAGCCTGTTTAAATTGTTCTCAACCTTTGATTATGGTATACAGGAGTTTAATACTCCGGTGGGAGAAAACATAAGCAATATCGATACTGAAGGTGGTAGTGCCTATATCAATATGACCTATTCAACACCACTGTCAACGGACATCAGCCTGAAAACAGGATTGGCATCAACCATTGATAACAACCGCCAGATTGCAGGTGACCATCGCACACTTGATAGAGAGGTCAATATTGAAGGACGTTTATCGATCGACCACCACCTGTCTGATGCCATCCGCCTGAACTATGGTATATCAGATGCTTTCACCACCTATAATCAGGAATACAATCACCTGAATGCACCTGAACAATACGATATACAGGTCAATGACCATATAGCCGGTGTATTTATCGAACCTGAAATACGATTATCAGCTGAGCTGGCCATACGCCCGGGTTTACGCTATGAATATTCGAGCTACCTGGAAGAATCAAGCTTGTCTCCCCGTCTATCCGCTGCATATAAAACCGGTAAAAACAGTCATTTTACTGCCGCATGGGGCCACTTCTTTCAAAACCCGGTCAATGAATATATGAAATACACATCCAGGCTGGAATTTGAAAAGGCCATTCATTACCTGCTGGGTTACCAGACCGGCACTTTAAAAAAACGGCTGTTTAGGGCCGAAGCTTATTATAAAGATTATAAGCAGTTGATCAGCTACGACAATTACAGCAACAATCGCTATATTAACCTTGCTAATACGGGTAAGGGATATGCCAGGGGTATTGATGTATTTTTTCGCGATAAGGAGACATTCAGGTATACCGATTACTGGCTGTCGTATTCCTATATCGACACAGAACGTCATTATAAAAACTACCCCAATGCGGTTACACCGTCTTATATAGCCGAACATACCTTTTCGGCGGTTGGTAAATACTTTATCGGTAGTATTAATACACAAATAGGCGCCACATGGCTAATGGCTTCAGGACGTCCCTATCATAAAGAGGGCGACGAAAAATTTATGAACCGCACAGCCCCTCTTTACAACGACCTGAGCCTTAATCTGAGCTACCTGACATACATTGGCGATCACTTTACGATCATACACTTTTCCTTTTCAAATGTGCTGGGTCGCGACCACCTGGTGGGTTATCGAAACATTCCTTCACCCGATGACGATACCGGATATATTCAGATGCCAATAATGCCCGATATCAAACAGTTTTTATTCCTCGGCATATTCATCTCTATCAACAGCTAATAATTACTAACATTTAACTATATGATTATGAAAACAATTGTATTTACTCTTATCCTTTGTGCAGCCCAATTGATTCATGCAAAAGACTATCAGACGGCAATGAAAAAGAACATTGATGAATTATTTAAAACAAGGAACATTGAACAAATCAATGCCATTGCTGCAAGTTTTAAACGCATAGCCTCAGTTGAGAAAAATGATTGGTTACCTACCTACTATGCGGCCTATGCATATGTGCGTTCCACTCACTTTATTTCTGAAAGTGATTCTATTCAGTTACAACTGGATAAAGCACAGGCTGAACTGGAACTGTTACTGACATCCAATCCTGATGAATCAGAAGTTCATGTACTGCAGGCCATGATCTATTCCTTGCGCATCACCAATCCTATGAATGGCTACAAGTATTCCAGTCTGTCCAATGAAGCATTGAGTAAGGCCGAGCAGCTCAACACCAGCAATCCACGTATTTATTATTGTCGTGCCAACAACATCTATCACACGCCAAAAATGTTTGGCGGAGGCAAGGAAAAGGCCAAACCCTTGTTTGAAAAAGCGGCCCGCTTATTTGAAAATACCAATTATGAAAACCCCTTGTGGCCCTATTGGGGAAGTTACCATAACAAGCAGATGCTTGCCAAATGCCAGGATGCTGAATAAACAACATGTGCCCGGCGGATGTTAAGGCCTGTCGGGCCAAATCACTTACGGAATAGCTGTTTATAGCAAAAACATCATCAAATGCTTAATATAAATTGTTTCTTTAACGTTTCTGCTTCTTCATTAAACATCCATGCAGCTATTGCTATATCTTTGTTTTATTATAAATATTATTGCTACATTCAGCATCGTGTAAGCAAGATTAATTCTGCTTTCATTCAACGCAATAATTCTTTGTAGAAGTTTTAAACTATTCAATTTCTTATCAACCATTCTATAATGCATTTGGTATTACACCAATAATCACTGAAAAATGGGAATTTACAGCGATATAAATAACAAGAAACACAGCAGGCGGAAAACCCTATACATCTTTCTATGGTTTGGCCTAAGTTCCATATTGATAGGAATTGTTTTCATGGGACTGGCTTGCCCGTCCTGCCTTTTACAACCAAGGCTGATTATACACAACGGTGGTTACAGTTTACTGCTCGGTTACAGCCTGTTTAGCTTTGGCTTTGTCTTTAACTGGCTTGAAACCCAATATGTAAACTGGATCCAACATCCGGTTAAGAGTCTTGTTATGGTGCTTATATCATCAACCGTGTACTGTTCCTTTGTCATATTTGGGGTCAACTGGTTTTGGCATATTGTAGTCAGAGATATCCCAAAAGAAAGCTTTTGGGAAGTGTATGCCACAACCATGTGGATTGAATTTGGCATATTCTACTTTATCGCATTGTGGTTTTATGCCCGCTCCTTCTTTATGGCCTGGCGGCAGGAAGTCGAGGATCGTGAAAAACTAAAACGTGAAGCTCTGCAGTTGCAATATGAATCACTAAAAACCCAGGTCAACCCTCATTTTCTGTTTAACAGCCTTAATGCCTTAACAAGCTTAATTGAACTGGATGTGGAGGCGGCTAAAACTTTCACCAAAGAGTTATCCGGGTTTTATCGCGACATCCTTCAGCTAAAAAACAAGGAAATCATTCCTTTAAAGGAAGAAATTGCCATAGTCAACAAGTACATCTACCTGCAGAAAATTCGCTTTGGTGACAACTTCTCGTACCAGTTACCACAGAATATAGATGGTGAACAAATGGTAATTCCCCTATCGGTGCAAATGCTCTGTGAAAATGTTTTTAAGCACAATGTTATTTCAAGTACTAAAAAGCTAAACTTATCCATTGAATTATTGGACGATGAAGTACTCATCTCCAACTCTTATTACCCCAAAAAAGATAGCTCCGACTCGGGTATGGGTCTTAAAAACCTGAACGAGCGTATTAAATACCTGACCAATAAAGAGCTGATAACAGAACAATCTGAAAACCAATTCTCCATTCATTTACCTCTAATATCTCTTGACCATGCGCCTGTTAATAATTGAAGATGAGCACCTGGCAGCCAAGCGCCTCATTCAAATGGTATTGCAACTACATCCTGATGCTGAGGTTTGTGCAGTTTGTGATAGCGTTGAACAATCTGTGCAATGGATAAAAAGTAATACTCAGCCCGATCTTGCCTTCTTCGATATTCAATTAGGCGATGGTATCAGCTTTGAGATATTCAAGCAATGCCAGGTTAATTTTCCAATCATCTTTACAACCGCCTACGACCAGTATGCGGTGCAGGCATTTAAAGTAAACAGCCTTGATTACCTGCTTAAACCCATTGACAAGGATGAACTAAAACAAGCGATTGACAAGTTTCTGAATCAACAAAAAACTGATCTGTCAGGCATTAACCAAGCCATTGAACAAGCCAGGTTGTTACTGCAGAAGCAAAACTACAAATCGCGTTTCTTAATTAAAGTTGGTGAGCACCTGCGTATGATAGATACGGCAGATATCAGTTTTTTCTACATCGAAGATAAATCAACATTTATAAGAACCGAAAGCGGAAGCAGCTATGCTTTGGATCAGAGCCTTGATCAATACGAAATACAGCTTAACCCCTCTGATTTTTATCGCATCAGTCGCAAATTTATCATTAAACTTTCTTCAATCAGCGACATTATCAGCTATAGTAATTCCCGTCTGAAGTTAAAACTTAAGGGTATGGATAACACCAATGAAATCATTGTCAGCCGTGAGCGCGTAAAAAGTTTTAAATCCTGGCTCGAGGGAGAATGATTAGTGTAAAGTGGTGTGTTACCTTTCAATCTGTAAATGCCTTGAACGAACACAATTTCTTTGTAAGAATTAATTTTGTAAATACCACAATTTCAAATCATTATACTTTATTGAGACTTTCATGTATCTCAACTTTCAACGATGAAACGCCGGGCTATACTGATTAGTTTACTTTTGGAGGTATAAAATAATCGTGTTTTCATTTCCCACATGGGTATAAAAGACCATACTTATTGAAAGGTATTTTAATATGATTATTGAATTTTAAATTTATATTTGCATCACATTAATAAATACAGAGCTGGAAATCCACCCCATACACTTCCAGTGGCTTGGGAACGACAATATTTAATTACACATAACAAGAAAGCGCCGGAACTTAAGTCTGGCATTAAAAAATTCAATTTAATTTATAATTGAAGTAAATTGTTGTAATTAGATTTTTGTAGGTTCTACATTCTTTAATACCAGAACACATCTTTACATATTACGGAAACAAATTACTTCGTGAAAACTCACGAAAATGCTTATTAATAAAGAAATAAGAGAAGAATTAAATCACCTGTTCTTCTTACTGAAGTTACAAGACAGAAATGCGAATTCGTCGATAGACAAACAAGTTAAAATAGAACAGATACTGGCATATCTTGAAATCATTCATGCCCAGGTAAGAAAAACATCCAGGAAACGAAAACTGGTCTTTATTGACAGTGGTGCAGGCAATTGCTATCTAAGCTTTTTAGTCTATTACTTCTATAGTAAAATTGACCAACGCGAAATAGATATTCATTGTATCGATTATAATGAAAGCCTGATGATTTCAAATGCAGAACTGGCTAAAGAAATGAACTTCAGAAATATGTTTTTCCATCCGATGGATATTATTGATTTTAAAACTGCGGAAAGCATTGATCTGGTATATTCTTTACATGCTTGTGATACAGCCACCGACAAAACCATGTATTTGGGTATTAAAAACAAGGCAAAAATTATTTTATCAGTAGCCTGCTGTCAGCACTCTATAAGTATGAAACCGTCGTCGCTGAAAATTGTGGTTCGCTACAAGTCATTTAGAGACAAAATGTTGATGATGGTATCGGATACTTTAAGGGCATTATTACTTGAAAGACATGCATACAAAGTGGACATCTTTGACTTTGTATCATCCAGGTATACTGAAAAGAATACAATGGTAAGAGCAGTCAGGACGGGCTTTAAAAAACAGATTGATGCCAGGGAGGAATATGAAAACCTTAGTAAGGAGTTTAAAATGAAGCCTCACTTAGAGGAACTTTTACTGGAATCGGAACTGTAATTTCTTTTAAAATAGTTGATAGTTTATAAATAAAGAGGCTGCCTAAAATTTAGGTATCACGCAAAGGCACCAAAGAATTACGCAAAGGAAGCGAAGTATATAATATTATTATTCAACAGCTTGAAAACTTTCTTTTTTGTGCACTTCGCGAGAACTATTTTTTACTTTTAGCAGCCTCTTTTTCACGTTTGAATAGTCTGTTCTATGCCTTCATTAGAAGAGGATTACAAACCTTCTATCACTCTTATCCATCGATAAATTGTGGCAGGGTTTTTATTAAATTCATTTGTTTTTTCCATACTAAGAAAATGACCAACACTATCCATTTCGAAGTAAGTTGTATTTGGTAACTGAGATCGCAATTTTACTCCTTTGTCAGGCCGCAGATCTCAATTAATGGCATAAACAGAAAGTGTTACTTCATTATAAATATCGTTATACCAATGCTTCTCTTTAAAATTAAGTGTAATAGCTATATAGGTTCGTTTTTGAATCAATGTAAACTGATTGTTTGTCCAACAACGATCCTGGTAAAACCTTCTCCAAAAGCCGCTTCAAACAAGCTAAGACTTCTGTCACAACTATCATGTCCTGAGAATCCAATAAATTCAACACCCTTATTTTTTAGTAAGCCAATGTTGTAATTGATATCCTCATCACTTAACCTCTCCCATGGCATTTTATTGACAACAAAGTATTTGTATATCCATGTGATATTTCGGGATTCTGTCATTGGAAAATGAAATCCGCCTATCATTCCATGCATGGGTTTATCAAAAAGAAGATCTGTACGTTGAACTATTTTTTCAATGGACTGGTGTCCACAACCCGAAATAATGACAAGCCCCTTTCCTTTTACATTGATGGCCAAAGCTTGTTCAGCAATATTGTTAAGGAATATGGGATTATTGATAACTCCAATCGTAGCAACGCCTTTGGCCATCTTCGCTGGCTTTGGGGTATACTGTGGACTTAAGCCAGGATAAGTCATTGGCTTGGGCGTATAAACGGGCAGATCATCCAGCTGAATTTGATAATTGCTTAATGAGAAAGTGTTTTTCATGCTCCATTCAGGACCACCAACATGATCTGCATGCGTATGCGATAATACCACCAGATCAATACTATCCATCGAAACACCAAGTTTTTTCATATTGTGTAATAAGGGTGAGGGATGCATGGCCATAGGATTTAAACCCATGTCAAAAAGAATGGTCGCTTCATCGGTTTTAATTAAATAGGATACACCATTTTCTCCCTGGAGACTATCAGAATCGGTAAACCAATCAATAAGCGGGATCAATTCAAACGTTTCCGTTTCGCCAATATCCATCCTGCTTAATGTCGCCTGATCAGAGCGCCAGATAGAATCTGCCATATGTTGATTAGTTTTGTAATTATGATACAAGGTTTCAGGATCATCGTGCCAGCCAATAAACTTGGCCAGGCTTGTGTCTGCTTCCAGAGCCCTTGTCATTTCATCCAGTTCAGCTTGTGTAGCAAAATGTTTTTGCTGTCCAAAGGCAGTCATTAAACTGATGGAAACGAATAAAGCAATCAGCGATAGTTTCATTTTAGTTGATTTATTAGTTTAGCTTTCTTATAAAAGTTACGGAAAAATGTGTTGCCATTCTCTTCATTCCTGCTTTTCTGATGTGATACCTGAACTTTCATCCCAAATAGAAGTCGCAAGGCGCTAATTCTCTGAATCAGTTGATATAAAGCAAGCGTTGCAATTAGGGAGCTGATCAGGATAATTGTGTATTTTGTCAAAATTGAATACTCTAAGCCAACGATATAGAATCCGATCACAATAATGACGGTCTGGTGTAATATATAGAATGGTAATACGCCACTGTTCAGACGGTTCAGGTATTTATGGTTAAAATTCAATTTGCGCTGACTTATACCCAGGAAAAACAGAACCCATGAAAAGGATGAACTAACTAAAATTGTTGAGTTTATGGCAGATTTAAAGATCGTCCCTCCTTCGGTTATTGTAGGATAATGCGTTAAAATATATGCAGATGTACCAATACCTGCTATCAGAAACATATAGGTATACTTCCTTGATAATTCGATAAATCCCTGTTGTGTCATAAATATGTAACCTGCAATGAAAAACATACCGTATTGAAAGAAGTCAGCCCAGTTCAGATAATCTCCATGATTTGGTCTGAGTAATACTTCAGTAACAACAACCGGAACAATAAAAACCAATAATCCCAATTTTTTATTGGACAGGTACTGTAATACTCTGTTAATCAAGCTTGGCTTGCTTATAAGTTTTAGTAGTGGAATAAATACCAAGGTCATAACAAATAAAAATGCCAGGTACCATATATGATAACCCAAATGACCGGTCCACTCCAGGGTTACTCCGGGATGATAATTCATTAACCAGGCAGGATATCCTGCCAAAAATTGCAGAAAACTTCCGCTAAACCATTCGTTAGAAATTGCTTCAAGAAATTTTTGAGGGGGAACCAGCAATACAATGCCGAACAGGTATGGCACAATTAAACGCTTGAACCGGTCTGCTACAAATAGCTTCTTTCTAGATCTTAAGGCAAAAAAGGTACCTGCTCCTGAAATAAAAAATATAAGATGCATACGCCAACCATGAGTAAACCCGACTAATAGGTTGACCAGCGTACTATGGTCCTCATTTTTCACATGCCATCCGAAATCGTCAAAAAAGCGGGCCGCATGAAACACAAATAGCAGCCCAAAAGCAAATACTCTGAGCCAGTCTAAATAATACAGTCGTTCTGATTGATTTGTCATTTGAATAGGTTTTACCAATTTGTGAGTCAAAAGTAAGGTGTGTGACAAGTGTAATCGTTTCATCATTGAAAGACGAGACAACCAGAAGTCTCAATTTAGCATATAACACTGTATATCTGCAGCTTATTATCACTGGGAAATATACCATGAGATACCCGTATAGCACTTTATTCTAAAATGTGCCATTAATATGATGAGTGCATATAACGCAATCTGTAAACAGGTACATCTTCAGGGCTACCAGGTCAAGGTCAATTCAAAAAAACTTGATATTTTTGTCTATCTTAGAGCTATTGATCTATGAAAAATAAAGTCTGCTAATGGAAATATTGAGTGCAATAGCATCAATCAATGCATTAATCATTGCCTTTCTGGTTTCACGTAAAAAAGAAAAAAGCACCAGCGATTATATCCTTATTGCCTGGATCATTAATTTTTCGTTCCACTTTGCCATACCATTCTGTATTGAGAATAAGGTGTTCATCCATGATTCATACTGGGGTTTCCTAATGGGGCTCTTTGTTGTTGCCCATGCACCTTTTATTTTTGTATACACCAGTTCATTAACCAATCCTAATTTTAAAGTCAGTTTTAAGTACTTCTATCACTTTGCTCTCATTCTGGTTTTTATCGCCACATTTATCCCATACTTTAGCCTTGCACCCGAAGACAGGCTGAAAGTTGTTCAGCAAAAAGAAAGCCTGACCTATCACTCCTTACTGCCAATGCTGGCGCTTTTGTTAACCCGTGTATACTTCCTGACACGAACCATCATCATCATCGTGAAACATCAGTATGAGATTAAACAGTCTTTCTCATACGAACACAAGGTTAACCTGGAGTGGATCAAGTTGATTGCCTACCTGTTTTTCGGAATCATTGTTCTAAGCTTTGTCTTATACGGATTGGTATCGGTACACATAATCAGTGTTTTCCAGATGGATTACCTGTTGATAACTGCCAATATGTTAGTGTTCTTTTACATTGCTTATTCAGGGTATAAGCAGGGTAGCATTCAGGACATAAGCCCCACCCTGGTAAGTGAAGTCATTGAAACTAAAACCGAAAAGAAGCCATTACCTGTTACTTCTTCCGACAAGCCATTGTATGAGGGAAATTATCATCCGGCTATACAAGAATTATTGAAGCAAATGGAGAAAGATAAACTATACCTTGAACCGGAACTGAATATTGGAAATGTCGCCAATCAGCTGAATATTCATGCCCACCAGCTTTCTAAGCTAATCAATACACAATTGGGCAAAAACTTCTTTGAGTTTGTCAATGCATATCGGGTTGAGGAGTTTAAAAAAATTGCAGCAGACCCCAAAAACAGGCATATTTCCATCTTAGGACTGGCCATGGACGCAGGGTTTAATTCAAAGGCTACTTTCAATCGAATTTTCAAAAATTCCACCGGACTAACACCTTCAGAGTTTATGAAAAGCTTTTAGCGATCTTATGGCTTGAAAATACAGTTTCAAAAACTATTATACACCACTTGATAGCTCAACTGTTAAAACTTATCGTGCTAATCTTAATAAGCCTAATTGCTACTATATCAATACATTGTCATTAGTTGAGACCTTTTAAAGTCTCATCCTTAAATACTGAAACGATTGACCTGTGGCATTCATATACATTTGACTTAAAGTTTTTTCATCTAAAACCATTGAAAAATGAAAGTCGAAGAATTAGAAATGTATGGAAAAGCCCTGGAGATGCCCATAGAAGCATTAAAAAAACAGAAGAAAATAGTATTTCATCTTTTAAGGAGGGAATTTGGTTTATTGGGTCTCGTTCCCCTATTATTGGGTATTCAAAAACACAGAAAACGGCTAAAAAAAGAATATCCCGTTGCCTTACAAGAGGCAAAGAACATCAGTGATGTTTTTGAAAAAGAACTGACTGTGATGGGCTCCTTATTCTTTGCGATAGCCGATAAAAAAGGAAGAAAATCAGCACAGGATTTTATGGTTAAAATGGCACGCGATGTTGCCCTTGTTTCAATGCCTGCCATCTATCAATTGAATGACCTTGTGAAATGCGAAGGTGATGTGTTTGACAACTTTAAAAAAATGAATCGTGCACTATTTACAACTACCAATCGCATGGGAACATGGAAACACAATGGATTTCATGAATCGAAAAATCTTCTTGAGTTTAAAGTGACCACTTGTGCGAATATTGAATTATTTGAAGCCATTGATTGCCCTGAATTAAATGTATTTGGCTGCGAACACGATTTAGCCGGATATCCTTTAATTGAAGAAGCAACCCATAGTGAATTCAGAAGACATTGCACACTGGCTAAAGGTGGTGATTGCTGCCATTTTAAATTTTACAGAAAAGGCACTGCCCCTGCTGATCCTTTTATCAACAAATAGAACAAACAGCAGGATAGTAATACTTTAATGATTTTGATAAGAACAACTAACATGCAGACAAAAAAGATATTATTAGCCGGCGCTACCGGTTATCTGGGCAGATATATAGCGCAGGAATTAAGCCGAAAGAATTATCCAACAAAAATCCTGGTACGCAATAAAGCCAAAATCACAAGTGATATGCTAACCAGTCAAATAATTATTGCTGGTGTTACTCAAGCAAACAGTTTGAAAGGAACTATGTATGATGTGGACACAGTCATTAGTACAGTTGGCATAACAAAACAAAAGGACGGCCTGAGCTATATGGATGTGGATTACCAGGCCAATATTAATCTATTAAGAGAAGCCCAAACCAGTGGCGTAAGAAAATTTATATATGTCTCGGCATTGAATGGTGACATGCTTACCCATTTAAAAATGACAGAAGCTAAAGAACGCTTTGTTAAAGAGTTGGAAAATTCAGGCCTGCAATATTGTATAATAAGACCAAATGGTTTTTTTTCTGATATGAGCGAATTTCTGAAAATGGCTGAAAAAGGGTCAATAAAACTTTTTGGTGATGGAAACTTTAAAATGAATCCTATCCATGGAGCTGACCTGGCAGAAGTGATAATCGATGCCATACATTCTGAACATCTAACAATTGAGGTTGGTGGACCAGAGATATTTACCCATAATGAAATAGCCAATATGGCCTTTGATGTCATCAATAGGAAACCAAAAATAAAATATATGCCAGAATGGATACGTAAGATCATTCTGGGTCTGTCACGTACATTCACCTCTTCAAAAACGTATGGTCCTCTGGAATTTTTCTTTACAGTCCTGTCCATGGATATGATAGCCCCTAAATACGGCAAACATACTTTGTATGAATGCTTCAGTGAAATCAATAGCAATAAATAGTATACGTTGGTCTGCCTGAAGATGTATTGTCCATAAATTCAACGAATATAGAAACGAATTGGATAGCACAATGACAGAAAAGCATATTGAGAAGCCGGTATGCAAAAGCGACATTCAAAAAAGCGCAGTTCAATATATTAAGTTTTAAAGTTGCGCTTGATTTTTAAAAGTATTTCCATTAATAAGTAAACTATGTACTCTTTATCGTTAACATTTGAAATGCTAAAAAGCCATAAATTATCTGGCTATTACGACATTAAGAACCATTGCAGGCAAGGGATGACAGGCTTTCTTTTTGAAGCCTTATCTGAAATTCCGGAGATGAATAATCCCCATATCATCGATGTTGGATGTGGTTTTGGAGCTGTTACTTTAGCATTGGCAAAAAGGTATGCGGGATCTATTAAAGCATTAGACATAGATAAAAGTGCATTATCGTATTTGTCCAACTCTGTTGATCAGCTCGGTTATACTAACAAGGTAAATATTTCTAATCAATCCCTGTTTGATATACAAGCTGAAAACGAAACCTACGATATTGCTATTGCAGAAGGTCTCTTAAATACTGTAGGGTTTGAAAAAGGTTTAAAACACATAGTAGGTTTAATGAAAAGAAATGGAGTTATAGTAATCCATGATGACCAAAAGAACAAAGATGAAAAGCTTGAGCTATTTAAATCATATGATTGCCAAAAAATTAAGACTATTAATCTTTCAGAAGGCATTTGGTGGGAACACTATTATAAGCCATTGGATGATAAAATTAAAAGCATAAAGAACACCTTGCTATTAAACAATTTTGAGTCGGATCTTAAAGAAATAGAAAGGTTTAAGCAAGGTTCCTTTGATTTCTGTTCTACCTATTATGTGTTGCAGTATAGTAACTGAATTATAATCGATGGCAAATCATAGGATCACTTGAAGACACTTTGTCGAAGGGCAGTAGCTTTAAACGTTTGATAATAAAACAGTCGTAATATGTGGAAAGAATTACTCATAACAATTATATACTGGACCTTAGCGACCACATTAACCGTCTCTTTACGCTTTGTGGGAGTCGAGGTTTTTTATGAATTACGTCAGGATATTCCCTTGCGCCTTATATTCTGGTCAACTATCATTAGTGGAGTTGTCATTGGTGTCTTTCTGGGTTTATTGGAACTGCTGTTAAAAAAGACCAAAAGAAAAAAACACAGATCGTTTGGAATGGAAGTGGCTTCCAGAACGTTATTGTACACGGTGTTATTTGTAATCATCACTTTTATTGCTTCATGGGTCTCAAGCGACTCATTGGAAGTAGCACTCTTTTTTACAAGCTCGGCTTTTAATTTGATCAATTTCACCATGTTTGTAATTGCTGCATTTTTATTTCACTTTTTCCAAACAAATCAGCACAAAGTTTGGTCCCGGCATAATGCTCAAATACCTGACAGGCAAATATTTCAATCCAAAAGAAGAAGACAGGATCTTTATGTTTCTGGACTTAAAATCATCAACCGCCTTAGCTGAAAAGTTAAGTCATGTGCTGTACAGTAAATTAATCCAGGACTGTTTTTATGAGTTAAGCATTCCCGTTCTGGATAACAAAGGAGAAGTTTACCAATATGTTGGTGATGAAGCCGTGATTACCTGGACAAAGAAAGAAGGCCTGGAAAATACGAATTGCCTCAATTTCTATTATGATTTTATGGACCGATTGGAAAATAAGAGAGCTTACTTTTTGAAATCATATAAGGTTTTCCCGGAATTTAAAGCGGGAATAAACTTAGGTCGTGTATCTGTTGCTGAAGTTGGAGTATTGAAAACAGAGATAGCCTATCATGGCGATGTATTGAATACATCAGCAAGAATAGAAGGCTTTTGCAATACATTCAATAAAGCACTCTTAGCATCGGAGCCCCTGGTCCTTGAATTAGGGAAAAGTGAGCGATATCAATCTGAATTAATAGGTGAAGTGCAACTCCGGGGTAAAGAAGGAAGTCATAAATTGTATAGTTATGAGAGACATCCCGCCTGCATAACACCCTTACAGTAAGTACTTAATTTCACTACAAGATCATTCGGTTTGTACCTGAAATAATGTGGGGATTGATGAGCCTGGAACAATACACAGAATAGATACCTCAATGAATATCAAGTGATTGCCATCGTAGCTACCCACAAACGATATGGGTATGTTTGAAGGTAAGTATTGCTTCTCCAACTTGTCCGACTCATTTCGATATTTATTTCCTCTAAATTTCATCATTGTTGTGTGTTGCTGGTTTGTACTTTAAGCTTTTCACAAACATACGAACTCAAAAAGGCCGTATCAATGACAATGCATGCATTGTTATTTGAAATAAGCTTAAACATCTCATAATATGCACCTTAATGATCTTCAGCCTTAAATCCTTAACTACCAAACGTTATAGATTTGGCCTAATTTGTTCGAAAACAGTCAAAAAATCGCATTTTCAAGCCAATTTTAGCATCGATTGACACTATTTCGGGTCCTTTTAGGGCCTGATTTGATACTTGTTCGGTAATTGTTCGGTATTTCTTCGGTAAATGTTCGGCTACGCGCGTAGACGAACAATTACCGAAGAAATACCGAAGAAGCTCCAATGAAATTCCGAAGCGGGGTCGTTGCGGTACCGAAGGATTTAGCATGAGAACTGAATGAATTTTACTCTTATACTGACCCGAACCAATTGAACAGGTGTCGCTGGTTCGGGTTTGTCATCCGTGCCTGGTATTCTTTAATCCAGATATACTAATACCAGACTAAACAATTATCTGTGCTTTAAATCAGGCAAATATGCGCTAACGGTTAAACTGAACAGTTTATTACCTGCTGCTATCTAATCATTCGTCAATTCAAGGACTCTTTCTTCTAATTCTTTTCCTCTAAGATTTTTTGCTACGATTATTCCTTCAGGATTGATAAGAAAAGTAGTCGGATATCCATGAATACCAAATGTTTCTTTGATTTTATTAGAATCGGTCGACTGTACTTGAGTCCAGCCAATTGAATCTTTCTCTATTATTTCCTTGAGGGCTTTCGACGGACTATCTCCGACAATACCTATTATTTCAAATTTATCTCTGTCTGTTTTTTCGTAAAGTTCTTTCAGGTTTGGGATATCTTGTCGGCAAGGTCCGCACCAGGTTGCCCAAAAGTCAAGCAATACATATTTACCTTTCAATTGCTCGGATGATACCTGGGCTTCTGTCGTAAAATCATTACCGTCATAAGAAAATGCTTTAAATCCAATTTGTGTTGAATGCAATTCGCTTTTGGGTAATGTCATTTCTTCTAATTCCAAGGTATTACTGTTTACATTAACACCTATGTTTTTATAAAGCTTTCCATTGATCTCAATGAATTCATTTTTTGATATTAACTGGTCACGCTTTATTTTATCTCCTTCTTTTAAACTATCTGCCAATAATGCAATCCTTGGATTATTGTAGGATAGACCGGTAAAACCGTCAGAGCAAACAGCTACTTTGCGCCCCTCAAAATCAGCTACTGCATGTTGTGCAAAATTGCACATAAATATATTATACCGACTCATGTACACAATTAAAAGAGGGGCTGTGACTAACTGTTTTTTGTTCTCAATCAGTCTCTCAAAAGAAACATTGATTGAATTGGTTGATGCAATTGAATCCAGGTTTATTCTTTCATTTGGGGAATAATTAAAAGGAACGAAACTTTCATCGTCACTAAAATCAAGGTTATTATTTGCATCGACTATCATGTTTGTTATTCCAGCTGGGTCTTTGCCAAATGCAAAGGCGATCTTAGTCATCAAAGGTTCCTTTGATAGTTGGAGCGTATCCGGTTCCCAGTTCCATGACTTTTGCAACTCCTCATATCTCTCCTGACTAATTTTACCAGCCAGATAATTCTGATAAACTGATTGGTAAATATTTGTCTCGATGTCACCATATTTTATTTCACTCCAATTTTCAGGAGCACCCGATAACGACAAATATGTTTCTTTCCATGGATTATTTTCATCATCAGAGTATGGTGCAATTCCACCAAGTGAAGACTTAAAATGACCATATCCATTTTGGTGGTTTAAGGTCAGTCTAATGGTTTTCTCCTTTGAGCAAGCACTCATTAATGTCGCACAAACTGCAATAAGGCTTAATGTTTTTAAATTCATTTTATCGGGTTTAATTATTACTTTATTTTGCTAAGCAGGAGCGCCAGGTTATCGCACTTACAGACGATAATTTTCAATCCAATCCCTAAGCTACAGAACATCAATATCCAACAGCTTTATGCAGCACAGATTGCATATATGCGACAGCGACACTATATAAAACATATCAAATCTATATTAAATATATGTTTATTCCAATAGGTTGTTTTTATTGATAAATACATCAATCAATTAAGAATATCTTCCGGCGCTCAGCGAATTTTGCAACTTCGTCGAATTGTTGTTCTGGCCTATGTTTATCTAAGCTTTACAATAGGTAATACCAATACTACAATCTCAGCATATACTTAAAAGACCTTAAGGTCTGACATTGCAATTGATCAGTTGTTGGCGCGGATTTGTAATCCGTGCCTGGTATTCTTTAATCCAGATATACTAATAACAGACTAAACAATTATTTGTGCTTTAAATCAGGCAGCACAGCTTGCAAATATGCCCTGGTGGTGGCACCTCTTAAAAACAGTCACAATTACTAATAATTAGTATGAAATTTGCTTATTATTCCCATATAAAATGGGGAAAACTACTACCTCTTATCAGTTTTAATTCATATAACTTTGGAACATTACTATTTAATACAAATCAATAAAAACACGCGATATTGAAAACTATGTTACAACATTGTATTGATAATTACCTTGTCGGGGTATGCTCACATGCTGGCGTGGATTTGATTTCTACACCCTTTATTTTATAAGCTAAATCCAACAGTTACTGGCAGCACAGATGGCAAATATGCGCTAGCGGCGAGCACGCTCACACACTATTTTTATAAACCCTTTACCCTGATCAGAATCACTACACGGTGGTCGTCCATAAAAAGCTTTAACTATGAAGAAAAACGAATTATCAAGGAATGATGAAATAAGAGACACAGTCAGGCAAGAAGACCTTAATACGATCGATAATTGCTCGACCTTATCAAAGTCTGAATGTGAAGATGATGAAGACGAGACTAAAAGTAAAGTTATACCTGGTGTCATTTATATTCTGGCCGGATCGAAACTTCCAATTGGCGATGAGGGGAAGGACGGCTTGTACCTGGTTTCAGCAGATAATACCTCTGCCGACACATTGCCACAGGGCGATTATACCCTGGTCCTTAAACCGGTGGAATCATTAGAAGCACCGGATAATCCGGATATAAAAACAATAAGGGGAAGCTTTACATTAACAGTAAATACTGCGGATTAATGCTATAAACAGATTGCAAATATATTAGAACGAGTAAAATTTCAGCTTCACCGAATTATTGCTCCAGTCTATGACTAGCTTACCTTTACTGCAGGTAATGCCACTACTACAATCTTAGCATATACTTAAAAGACCTTAAGGTTTCAAAAACCTTAAGGTCTGGAATATCAATTAATCAGTTGTTGGCGCGGGTAATTAACTCACCTTACCTCTTCTTTTTCGATCTGGACTTATCATACTCTGGATTTACCGACGGCATCTGAGCGTTAACTGACAAGCGCCAATCATTGAGCTTATCCTTTAGGTATTGAGCTTTTGTTGTATCTGAATTAATCAGGTTATTTGTTTCAGAGATATCATCTTTCAAATTATAAAGCTCCGACTCACCAGATTCAAAGTTTTCGATCAACTTCCAGTCTCCCATTCGGATGGCACTATAAGGCACGGCTCCTTCCTGATGGTAATGCGGATAATGCCAGTAAATAGCATCACGGTCTTCTGTTCCCTCTCCATTCAGTAATGGTAGCCAGCTACATCCATCCATTGCGGATTTCTGTTTATCGGGAATCGCAATACCGGCAAGTTGTGTCAATGTTGGATAATAATCTGTAGATACAACAGCTTCATCAATTACCAGTCCCTTTGATTGATTATGCGGGGCATAGAGAATGGTTGGAATGCGAACGCCTCCCTCATACATGCCACCTTTACCATGACGGAACGGGTAATTATTAGTCACTTTATTTTTCTTACGACCAATTAAACCGCCATTGTCTGATGAAAACAGGATAATGGTATTTTCATAGAGTCCCTCCTCCTTTAACTTAGCGATCACCTTGCCTACTGCCTCATCGGTATGCTCAACCATCGCGGCATATACAGGATTTTGATGGCGCTTCGTTGAATCGATCAATGCACTATATTTCTCTATTTTATCCTCACAGGCTTGCAGTGGCGTATGCACATTATAGAGCCAAAAATTGATAAAGAATGGTTCATTTCTTTTCTCATCAATGAGTTGACAAACCTCCGACGTCAGCCTTTCGGTCAGGTATTCATCATCGGGACCATCTTCCAGGCGAGGATTACCATATGGTGCGAAATACCCCTTATATCCTTTGGTTTTATTTCGGTGGGGAGCTCCTTTCGCCCAGCCACCAATATTGATGTCAAATCCATGGTTTTCGGGCCAGTCTTTTTCCAATTCGCCCAAATGCCATTTCCCTACGTGTGCCGTGAAATAACCGGCATTGTTAAATGCTTCCGCCAGGGTATGATCAGCACTATCCAGGTACATCTGCCAGTCGGGCACCTTTAATTTGGCCCATGGATATTTATGACCTTCAATCCAGTCTGTCAGGTGCTGACGTGCAGGATACTTACCTGTCATTATGGAGGCCCTGGTGGGAGAACAAACCGTGCAGGAGCTATAGGAATTAGTAAACCTGACACCTTCACCGGCCAATTGATCAATGTGAGGTGTTTGATAAAAATCACTGCCGTAACATCCCAGGTCTGTAGCGCCCAGATCATCAACCAGAATAACGATCACATTGGGCTTTCCGACTTCATTTTTACAAGCATTTAGTGTGCCAGCCATAAGAACGGCAAGCATTATGAAAAAGGTGTGCTTTTGAGGTATCATACTTTTCATTACAATTAATACTTATTCATTACTTAAGTCGATTCTTAAGCGATAGCTTTTATCACTGATAGTCGTAAAATACATCTTCATAGGCATTGGGCCACAACTACCATTACCAACGGCCCCGTGTTCAAAATCAATATTTAAGACAGTAAACGGATTACTTTCCAGCTCGTACGGATGCATTGCGTCATTCAATTGTTGAGTGGTATACCTGCGTAAAGAGAAGTTAAGTAATTGATCGCCTTTAATGTTTAAGGTATTACTTTTCGAATTATAAACCTTCAACCAACGTACACCTGATTTATTCCCATTCTCCTGTGGTCGGGCATAATTAACAAAATGCTCATCCACTTTTGCAGTATAAATACCCGTTTGCATGCCTGTATTTCTGTCTTTGTATGAGCTGCCAGGACCTTTACCATACCATTGACTTTCTGTGCAATCAGAATGCAGTTGGATCTCATACCCTATCCTCGGTAAGGTAAGTGGCTTATTTTGCCCCGTGTAGTCTACTTTCAGATCCAGATCAACCGTTCCATTACCATAAACGTTTATCTGTTCTTTTGTATTGAATCCTTTAGCATTGCCGTGCGACTGATGGTTTTTACTGACCACAATCACGACCTTGTTCTTCTTGTCTTCAATAGTCAGGTCCGTAACAGTGGTTTCCAGATTATGAAAATCAATGGCATCCCACTGCGAACGCATCTTCTTGATCTTATCATTATCAATGTACGCACGGGCAAACGAAATGGCAAAGGCACCATCCACCAACATGGTATTATCTTTAATCAGCCTGATGATTTCACCTTTCCTTTTATCGAATACAAGCTTTCCACCCTCAAACACAATTTCTACCTGATGATCACCGGACTTCTTAAGCTTTATCTTTTGCCGGTTTTCGGGTAGTGTCATTTTCATTGTCTGTGAGTTAATAACAAATTCCTCCCAGGCAACGAGGTGACCCGCATCCGCCCAGTCTGCAGCATTTCTTGTGTAAGCCTTCACCTGAAGTATGTATTCAGCATCCATATCTTCGATGCCTTTCCAGTTTTTCATTTGAAACACATCCCTTTCCAATCCGGCTAATGTAACATTCATATGGTCCTTCCGGATCGGCAATCCATCTTTAAGTAACTGCCAATCAAACGAGAAATCTGATAAGTTGATGACATGGTATTTATTTGTGATGCGTACCAGACCTTTTTCATTGTCTTCCAAACTGAATGTTATATTCTGATAAGCCTTCTTCACTTCAAGGGTTTTTGGTGTGGGTGTTAAGTCAGCCATCATAATGCCGTTCATACAAAAGTTACCATCATTGGGGTTATCACCAAAATCTCCCCCATAGGCCCAGAAATAATCACTTTCAGGATAGAGGCAAGCCTCATGCGCTGCCTGTACATCCTTTATCAGGCTACCATAAGCCCCGTCTATATGCTTAGTCAGGCCCTGGTCAGACCAATCCCAGATGCATCCTCCTATTAAATGCGGGTATTTTTCAAACACGTCTACATACTCCTGCAGGTTACCCACGCTGTTCCCCATGGCATGGGCATATTCATTCAATAAAAAGGGCTTATCCAGCTCCATCTCCCCGATGTGGATCATGTCCTCAACCGATTGGTAACGTCCAAAATTGTGTCTTTTTCCACCTTTCCAAATACCTCCTCCATAGGTATCTGATGAAACGGGCTCTTCTGAAGAATGATAATGTGTTGGTCGTGTTGTATCGATTTCTTTGGTGCGCTTTTGCATGGCCACCATATTGACACCATTTCCTGCTTCATTACCAAAGGACCACATAATGACACATGGGTGGTTTTTATCGCGTTGTACCATGGCTTCCATGCGTTCAACATGAGCTTTTTCCCAATTGGGGTGTTTGGCCGGTGAGGCCTTTCCGTATTTCATCCCGTGTGATTCAACATTGGCTTCGTCAATGACTAAAATTCCATATTCATCGCAAAGCTTATAGAAATACGGTGAAGCAGGATAATGTGCTGTACGAACGGTGTTAATATTATTTTGCTTTAATAGCATGACTGTCTTTTCCATTCGTTCTTTTGGCACGTATTTGCCATAAACCGGGTCATGCTCTACAATATTCACCCCTTTTATGATCAATGGTTTTCCATTGATTAACAGCTCATTTTTATCCGAGATATCTACCTGTCGAAAACCTACTTTAGAGTTAAGTCTGTCAACCACCTTATCATCTCGTATGAGCTGCAAATGCAGATGGTACAGGTAAGGTGATTCATGAGACCAAAGATGGGGTTTAATAACTATCTCCTCCACATTAGCCTGCCATAGACTATCAATCGTGCTTATCTTTTCAATACCATCAATGATAACATGACCATCCTTATCATTGAGCGTATAAGCTAAGGAATAGCCTGTTAACCGACTGCTCTTTGTTTCGTTTAGAGCTACTTTTAAGTTTAAGGTCGCATTATTATTTGCTGTTAAAGGAGTGCTCACAAAATAATCTCTGATATGGACCTGTGGTTTAGTAACCAGGAATACATCCCTGAATATCCCCGACATTCGCCAGCCATCCTGATCTTCAAGGTAACTTCCATCACACCAGCGAAACACCTGCAAGCGGATGGTATTTTTGCCTTCTTTCAGATAGGATGAAATATCAAACTCAGCCGGTGACCAGCTATCCTGGCTATATCCTACTTTTTTATCGTTGATCCATAGATAAAATGCAGAGGACACACTCTCAAAACGGATGCTATAAACCTTATTTTCATCATATTGACTAACAGTAATTTCACGCTGATAGATTCCAACGGGATTACCATTGGCGCCTTTGATAAATGGTGGATTTGCATCAAAGGGATAGACAATGTTGGTATAGATCGGTTTTCCATATCCCTGCATTTGCCAGGCACCTGGTACTTCAATCGTATTCCATTTATCGGGCATGCTATTGACAGGTACTTCAGACACATCACTGTACCAGGCAAAATCCCACCGCCCGTTTAATGATTCCACATCATCCGGTTCAGCATCGTAGAACATCGTGGCCCTGGATGCCAGTTTATTTATTTGTGTCAGCTGTTCGTTCTCCCAATCGTTTTGTGCGCTTGCAGTGAGAACAAACAGGCAAAACAAAACTAATATCTGGTAGGGTTTATTCATTTCTGATAATCTTTTCTTTAAACACTTACTTAAGGGCTTCCATTACTTCACTACAAGTTCTGTCTTAGCAGCTTTTAAGCCCGTGGCACTTGCTTCAATTTGAACACTGCCACTTTGACCCGGTAAACTTTTGATGACCAGCATACATAAGCCATTAAACGCTTTTCGATAATTGGCCTGAAAAGGTTCTGTGGAAGCTGCATTACCATTTCCTACTGCTGCAATAACCGCAGGTCCTTCGATCGTAAAATTCACCAGGTTATCTGCCAATGGACACACGTTACCATCAGCATCTTCAATGCATACCGTTAAAAAGGACAGATCATAGCCGTCAGAATGAATCACTTTTCTATCAGGACTCAGTTTTATTTGATTGGGCTGGCCTGCTGTTACAATAGTCTTCTCAGCTATTGCTTCTCCGTTTTTATAAGCGACCACCTTCAACTCACCGGGCTCATACCTGACGTTCCAGTTCAAGCGGTAAGGTGAATCCCATGTCGTCTCCGTTCTTTTCCACCATAAAAATTCAGCCGGTATTGTGGTTTTATCCTCACCCATTACTTTTTTACCTTGTGATTGACCGTTTAAGAACAGCTCTGCCTCATCACAATTGGTATAACAATAAACCGGTATCGTTTGATGGGTCGTACCCTCCCAATTCCAGTGCGGCAGAATATGTACCATTGGTTCTGTTGTCCAGATGCTCTGGTAATAATAGTAGCGATCTTTTGGGAAGCCACACAAGTCGACAATTCCAAAATAAGAACTGCGCGATGGCCAGTCACCTCCCCATTTGCCATGTGTTATGTTATCCTTGCCGTTATAAGGAGTTGGTTCTCCCAGGTAATCAAAACCAGTCCAGACAAATTCTCCCAGGGAATGCGGCATTGTTTCCTGTGCATAGGTTTCGAAATCTGGCGGATAGGCCCATGGCGGACTGACGATATCATAACTTGTCACCTGCAGAGATTCATGTTTCTCATAGTTCACATTTGGCAAATGATATACTCCCCTTGAACTAACAACCGATGACGTTTCAGCTCCATAGACCATATAATCAGGATTTAATCTAATTGCATTATCATATTGGGTAGGCTTATAGTTAAAACCTACTAAATCAACGGCGTCGGCCAAACCATTTTTCATACACTGCGGATAATGGTTAAATCCTGCTGTTACAGGCCTGGTCGGATCTTCGTCATGACATATATCCACAAGGTATTTCGCCATCTTTCCGCCATTCTTTTTGCGCTGCTCTTTAATCTCGTTACCAATGCTCCACATCACCACAGATGGGTGATTACGATCGCGTTTGATCATATCGCGCAAGTCTCTTTCGTGCCATTCATCCCAATATTTGCTGTATCCATTCTCCACCTTTGCCAGTTTCCACTCATCAAAAGCTTCCACCTGCACTAAAATCCCCATCTTATCACACAATTCCAATTGTTCAGGCGACGGCGGATTATGGGCTGTTCGAATGGCATTGACTCCTATTTCTTTCATTATTTCCAGTTGGCGCTCTGTGGCTCTGTAGTTAACCGCTGCACCCAGTGGACCTAAATCGTGATGCAGGCAAACACCTTTAAAATTAATGGGCTTATTATTAAGTAAGAAGCCCTTTTCTTTGGTATAATCGATTGTTCTGATACCAAAAGAACTTTCATAATTGTCGATATAAACACCATCTTTCTTCAGTTTAGTCAGCACTTTATACAGATAAGTATTGTCCAAATCCCATCGTTGTGGTTTCTTAACTGACAATTGCTGCTTAAGCACTGCCTGCTTGCCTTCACCGAACTCAATATCGTCTTTACCATAAGCTACTTTGTGTCCCAGGGTATCAATTACATATGTTTCAATGGAGAACTTACCTTTTATGAGCTGCTTGTTTTCAATGGTAGTTTCAATATTAACCAGGGCTTCATGCTCATCGACCTGAGGTGTTGTTATATAAGTACCCCAATGTGCAACATGTACAGGATTTTTTATTTCCAGCCATACATTCCTGTATATGCCTGCACCCGGGTACCATCGTGCGGATAACTCTTCCGGATTAACACGAACAGCCAGCACATTATCCTGTCCATACCGGATGTACGGTGTCAAATCAACTTCAAATCCCATATAACCAAAAGGTCGTTGACCCACTTTTTGTCCGTTCAGAAAGATTTCTGCGTTATTCATCACTCCATCGAACTCAACAGTAATGTGCTTCCCTGTGTGTGACACATCCATAAAGAAGTGCTTGCGGTACCAGGCCGTTCCATATACCGGTAATCCTCCTGTACGCGTATCGTGCTTTTTATCAAACGGTCCTTCAATGGCCCAATCATGAGGTAAACTCAGCTTCCGCCATTGTGCATCATTAAATTCACCCTGGTGCTCCTGGCCAGTTTCGTCTTTGCTAAACAACCAATCTTCATTGAACGATTCCCTCAGGCGATCCTGAGGAGGTGAGCACGAATGGAATATGGTGATCAGCAAACATATTATGAAAGTAGTTATATAAGGCATGTTTATTATCTTTTTACAACGATTTTAGTTAGGGAGTTTTGAGGTAAATGCAAGATCAAACGATCTTCTTCCACATTGACATCGGTTGTTGCCAGGTGATTCTCTGCTTCCGGTATATCTACAAAAGATGTTGCATTGACCGTTCCTATCTCATAGCCCTTTATTTTGATACCAGTCGGGAGCGATTCTCCCGAATTCTTTTTATTCAGCACATAAATGATCAATTGGTCATTGACATCATCCTGCATTGCAATGTCATAAACATCACTGATCATTGAACGGCATTCTACCTGTTCCGTTCCCATGGCATCGGCAAATAATTCGAACATGGTAACCGAAGGATTCTGACTATAGTCGTTTGTTGGGTCAAGCAAATATCGATTCACGGTATTTGTACCTTGTTCAACAAGTGGCCAGTAAGCACCCCAGAAGCAAGCCATATGCATACCTGCATCTATGTATTGCGAAAACATTTCTGATTGCATTAAAGCAGATTCGAATTTAGATGGATATGATGCTTCAGAAGCCGAAGGACCTATATTCCATTCATTACTTGCCAGCTTGATGTCAGGATATCCCAATGAGCTCATTAATGGTTTAAAGGCTTTTATTTCTTCAGCATAGGAACCGCCATTATACCATTTGTTTTTAGTACTCATAGGGCTGTTGTCTTTCCAGAGATTAAAACTCGATTCACCCCATTGCCAGTACCAGTGAACCTCTACAATATCGATATGAGAGCCGGCTGCTTCAATTAACGTAATCAACGCACTATTCTGACTTGTAATGTTGTGTTTCCAGTTCACAATTATTTCAATATCCGGATTTACCGCTTTCATGGCGGGCACATACAAATTGATCTGTTCGGCATATTCTGTGGCAGTCATCTTATAGTTGGCACCATCATGATAAGGTTCATTATCAAGGTACCAGTACCTGACAGCATAACCCTGCTCTTCACAGTATTTTACTAAAGCAACCGCTTCATCAATACCATCCTGCACACGGTTATATCTCATACCTGATCCCATATTGATTCCGAGCATTGGTTCTGCACCAATTGCCTGCACATTCATCATGTACTCATCCACATCCATATACTCGCGCGGATCTTTGTCATTGGCGGTATCGTAGTTTGGATTCCAGTTATCTTTCCATCCTTCTCCGTTTAAATTATTCCAATGATAACGGTTAACCAGGGCTCCGCCAGGATAACGGAGGATTCCCGTATTAAAACGCTTTAACATGCCTGGCATCATGCCTTGTCCATTTTGCCACATCTCATCCTTCTCAAATGAATAGATCGTTCCAAATCCCATTAGAAGTCGACTGACTGTTCCTTTGGGCGAATCGACATCCACCAGGATATCGTATACCGTTTCTGTTGATTCGGGTGGTAAATCTTCAGTATGATTACCTTCACTACAAGCCAAAATTGTTGATAAGAGGATTAATATGACACTAATGTAGCTAAAAGAATATTTTTTATAATAATTCATAATACCAATTCTGATGGTTATAAATACACCTTGAATAAGATGTGCAGCAAAAAAATCATGCCTCCGATTAGCAGGATGACAATCAAGGCCTCAATCCAATGTTTATTCACTATTGTCTTCTTCATTTCTTTCAATTCAGTAGAAACAAACATACAGACTTGCATTTATTTTGCTTTTCATATAAAGGTCTATTAATAACACATAGGCATCATGCATTATATGTGTTACATCTTGTCGCATTTGTGTTACTCAATTGCATTATGCGCTAATTATAAGCATTTTACAAAACACCCATCTCCTTGTCGTTAGTTAATTTTAAAGTATCGGATCGCTTATTACGATCAATATTAAAATTTAATTAGTTTAACTTAAATGAATCTTTATGAAACAATTTCAACTTTTACTCCTATCTCTTTTTCTTGCAGCAGGCACTGTTTCATCTGCCCAAACAACATGGTATGTAAATGGAGATACCGGAGACAATACCAATGACGGACAAAGCGAATCCTCGGCTTTTGCCACTATCTATCATGCCGTTGATCAGGCGGCGGATAATGATCTTATCAGAGTCGCCGCCGGTATCTATACGCACCCTAATATTTGGATTAATAAAAGCATTACCATTGAAGGTGTGGATAACGATGCCAGTGCTGTGATCATTCAGGCCCAGGCAAGCGAGCCGGATTACAGTGGCACGGGTGCAGAAGAAAATAAGCGTATAATAAGTCTTGGATCAACTGCCGATGTAACCATAAAATACATGACTCTCAGATATGGAAACACTACCACGGCAGGTGGAGCAATTGCCGTTTATGCAGGGCAGTCGATAACTATTGATCACTGTAACCTATTAAATTGCTATACCGGTGCAAATGGTGGAGCTATCATATCATGGGGAAGCATTAACATTAGCAACAGCTGCATTGCCAATAATGTATCTGGTGGTTTAAAAGGTGCTGCCATATTTGGGCAATCGTCAAATGAAAACCAACTCAATGATATCACGATCAGCAATTCTGTCATTTATAATAATTCCGTTACCGGTTCCAATAAGGATCAGGGAGGGACTATCTTTTCAGAAAATTCAGGAACGACAAAGGGTACTGTTACAATAAACAATTCTACACTGGCCTATAATAAGATTATCAATCCGGCCAATAATCCTATGGCGGTAGGTATTCGTTTTTTAAAAGGTAATTATTTAAACATCACTAACTCAATCCTGTTCAACTCTCTGGATAACGCTTATTCTTCCGGATTAGAGATAGGAGGAACTATTTCAGACGTATTTGATCCTGCTGTAAGGGGTACCAACCACCATAATATTATTGCCTTTGCCTATGCTAAGGGTATTGGTTCAGACTGCATTGCTTTAGAAAACGCCACCGAAGCAGCCATTAACTTTGGTACATTCGCAAAAGGTGCGAATGGCGTATACAATCTACCCTTGCTTGCCGGCAGTGTTGCCATTGACGCTGCTGACGCCACAACGGCTGTATCAACCGACATAAATGGCACGAGTCGCGGCAGCGCACCGGATATGGGTTCGTATGAATATACTACTGCTACAACTATTGAAAGCGAAGCGATGGAAGTATTGATAACTCCTAATCCCAATAACGGCGCGTTTAAAGTAAAGGTCGCCAATACGGATAAAGGTCAGCTTGAAGTGTATGCGTTAAGCGGACAAAAGCTTTATTCGAGCCAGTTGGTTGCCGGAACAAACAGCATCGTATTACCATCTGGTATTAAGGGAATTGTATTGCTTAAGCTTATTGCCAATGGACAAACCTGCACACGTAAGATGCTAATTAAATAATAGCCTGGAAAGTTTAAAAAAGAAAGTCCTGAATGTAACACATTCAGGACTTTCTTTTTGGCACCAATAGTTGTGCTTATTTATATTCTTTTGGTGATACACCATACATGGCTTTGAAGCTTTGTGTGAAATAGGAACGGTGCGAAAAACCAACCATATACATCACTTCGCTCACATTTAGCTGGCCTGCTTTCAGAAGCTGGGCCGCTCTTTTCAGTCTGATCGTACGAATGAATTCAGTAGCGGTTTGTCCGGTCAGCGCCTTGATCTTACGATAAAGGTTAGTGTGACTCATTCCCATCATTTCACTCATTGTTTTAACATTGAGTTCCGGGTTATCCATATCCTTCTCGAGCAAGTTCATCAGGTCAGCCAGGAATTTCTCATCCAGCGATGTTACCGTTACCTCTGAAGGCTCCAGATTTGTTTGCTTTTGATAGACCTTTTTAAGCCGTTCGCGTTGTTGCCATAGATTCTTGATACGCACCTGTAAATAGGCCATACTGAATGGTTTTTGAATATAGTCGTCTGCACCTGTTTCAATACCTTCTGTTTTACTTTCCAATCCGCCTTTTGCAGTTAACAAAATAAGGGGAATATGGCAGGTTCTCAGGTCATTTTTAACCTTGTCGCACAATTCAATGCCATTCATTTGCGGCATCATCCAGTCGGAAATAATAATGTCAGGCACCTCTTTTACAGCCAACTTATGACCCTGAATACCATTCTCGGCTGAAATCACCTTGTATTGCTCTTTCAAACCGGAAATGATGTATTCGCGCATATCGTTATCATCCTCAACCACCAGGACAAGCATTTTTCCACTTTCCGGCTCCAGATTAGCTTTAGCTATCTCTTCGGGGGCGTGCTGTTTAGCTTCTGCCTCTTCAGCTTCAATTGGCTCAATTTGTTCTTCGTACTTCTCAAATTTATTTCTGTCGAGAGGAATGGAAAAAGTAAAACAACTACCATTATCCGGTTCACTGTCAAGCTTGATCTGTCCGCCGTGCATGGTAACGTACTCTTTAACCAGTGACAGCCCGATCCCTGTACCTTGTTGATTACTGTAATTCGGTGAAGCCTGAGTATTGAATCGATCAAAAACATCAGATTGTGCATGCTTACTAATGCCACATCCATCATCTGTTATGGCTATCTGCACTTCATTCAGTTTACCGGCCAGCTTCCTGGCATCCTTGACCTCAATTCGGATAAACCCTCCATCAGGAGTAAATTTAAAGGCATTGGAAAGTAAATTGACCAATACTTTCTCCAGTTTCTCCATATCGAACCACATCATTAATGACGATTCACTGGTATTGTATTGTAGCAGCATATTGCGCCTTTCAGCTTCCTCTTTAAACTGACCAATAACACGATCGCAAAAACGAATGATATCATACTCCTGAACGGATAATTTCTCCCCGCCCCTTTCGATCTTACGAATATCAAGTATTTGGTTGACAAGCTTCTTAAGTCTGTCAGTATTTCGCTTAACCAGCATTAATGACGATTTAATCGGTTCATCAGGCTCCGATGCCAACAAGTCATCTACCGGGCTACTGATAAGTGTCAATGGTGTTTTCAGTTCATGTGAGATATTGGTAAAAAAACGTGTTTTTATTTCAATCAACTCTTCACTTTTCTGTCGCTGCATGGTCTGGAATCGAATATCACTGTTTGCTTTTTCCCTGGCTATAAGCAACCTCCTGGAAATGACAAACAAGACAACTAAAACAACAACATAGAATATTATCGCCCATAAAGACAAGTATAATGGAGGTTTGATCCTGATAGCTATTTCGCGCCAATCATCATTGAATAATCCATATTTATTGGATGCTTTTACTTTCAAGGTGTAATTACCCGGGCGCACCTGCGTATACGACACATAGGCCTGATTTGGTAAGGTTGCCCGCCATTCTTTATCATAGCCATCAAGCATAAACATATAACTGCAATCGTTACCATGGCTATATTGCAGGGAAGAAAAATCCAGACGAAATGTATTTTCACTGTATTTCAGTTCTATATTCTCCATTTCATTGATCCGACGATTGATCACATATCGATCATCGCGCATTCTGAAAGGTTTAATATCTTCGCTTAATATTGAGAAATTGGTCCAGTTGACCTTTGGGATGTTTGTATCAATTTTGATATCATGAATATTGAATGTCACAAACCCCTCTTTTCCATACAAGACAAGTCTTTCACCCTCAATAATTTCTACATTTAATATTGATCTAAGGCCTAAATCTGCATTGGGTATACGCAGTAATTCCCGACTTGACAAATCAAAGAAATAGAAGACATTATTTGAAACCAGGTATACTCCCGATCCCTCAACTGCTACAGATTGAATATCAAATGAGATCTCTTCAATCTTTTTGAATTTAACATCATCCGTGTTGGTATAAAACAAGCCGTGATACGTGGCGACCCATAGTGTATTACTTTTATCGATAAACAAATCACCTGCATACTGATTATTCGCATTAGGGATAACATTAAAACGTTCAACAACACCTCTTAATTCATCGATTTTATTAAGTCCCTTACTGGTTGATATCCATATATTATCTTTTTGATCTGCAATCACATCAGTTACCCTGTCCGAATTGATAGAGTTTCTGTTGTCAGACTCGTGACGGAAATTATGGAATTTCAGTTGCCCTTTCTCATCTTTTACCACCTTATGCAGACCTTTATCGTATGAACCGATCCATATTGCAGAACTACTTTGAGCAAGAACATGAATATAATTTGTTTTTAGCGCGTGATCATTATTAACATCGGCCTCATAACTTTTAAAGTCAGCGGTATGACTATCATAGGTATTTAAACCTCCGGGGGTCGATATCCAAAACATCCCATTATTGTCACAAAGTACATCGCTGATTTTATTGTGCAGTAGTTTGGGAGGCAGGTATTTTCGATATTCATTACGTTCTTTATCATATTGAATCAAACCTTCCCTTGTGGACAACCATACATCTCCATCCCTTGTGCCACATAAGCCCGTGACATTTAGTTCTCCTTCCAGAACTTTCGATGTCTCATAAAACTTATTGAGCAACACCTTACTGCTGCGCAGGTACATCTTATCAATTCCATTGTCGGTTGCCAGCCAAAGGTTTTTTTGCCGGTCGACAAATACCTGGTGAATGACGTTATTGGCAATTGAAAAGGTATTTCTGTAATCATGGAAATAATTATAAAACCGGTCTTCTTCGGTATCAAAAAGGTTGAGGCCCAGATCAGTACCCATCCACACATCAGCACCATCGATGCAGATTGACTTGATCACATCATTGCTAAGGGAGTTTTTACCTTTAACATGCCGGAAGTTTGAATACTCACCTGTTGCAGTATTAAAATTACATAAGCCCGTTTCGGTGCCAACCAATAAAATACTATCCGAATCCTGATAACGCGGTTGAATACTTAAGATCAGATTGTTCTTCTTTAAACTTGATGCAGGCTGTAACCTGTATTTTTTTACTTCTTTCTTCCTTCTGTCCAGGCAGTTTAATCCATCAAAGGTACCGATCCATATACGCTGATCTTTATCTTCATAAAAGCAACGTACCATATTATGACTTAAGCCACTACCCATTTCGGCCTGATGAAGATAGCGCTCCTTGTACCGTCCTTCATGGTCATATATAAAAAAGCCGACCGCCGTACCAATAAAGATTTCATCATTGGAACCAATATGGATGGTCCGACACTGAACCCCCCTCAGGTATTCATCATCAATTCGTTTAGAGGTTTCAGTGGTTTTATTATATATGGAAACCCCGTTTTCAGTACCAATCCATATTTGCTTCATCTGATCTTCAGCCAGGGCATTTATGGAGCCAAATGACCCGGGTATTCCATCGGAAACCAGATCAACCCGCCTAAGGTAATAGGCATCATACATGGCCAGTCCGTTGGAAGTACCAAACCACATAAAACCTTCTGAATCTTCAATCAGGCATTTTACAGTAGAATTAATGCCAGGTGGTAAAGCCAGGTGCTCGAAGCGAACATTTTCATTGGCTTTAGATATAAACCCTATAAGTAATAAGCCTATACTTACTATGTAAAAACACTTTTTCCCTTTGCTCATAATTCAAAAATACCATTTTTAAAAGATAATTGAACTTAAAAAGTCAGGTAGGTGGCTATTGCTTCATCTTAACGGTAGATCACTACTTTTTTACTGATATATTTACCTTTTTCTTCGATACTTAAAAGATAGATACCATTGCGTACATCAGGATTAACAGTCATCTTCAATTGGTTCAAGCCAGGGTTGAGATTCATTTCTTTTTGCTGTAACAAGGTTCCTTTCATATCAGACAAAACAAGCGATACCTGTCCTTGTTTTACACCATGTACAGATACCATCACCTGGTCTTTTACGGGATTGGGATAGATAGTCATCGACTCTTCAAGAACTAACTCAAGATCATGTATGCCCACATAGGAATTGTTGCGGTTGTCGGCACCTATATTAGGAACTGAATCTGATACGCCAACCGGATTACCATACATATCTACATTTGGGGTGATGGCTATGTCCTTGAATATTCCCTTTCCAGCCATTGGAAATACAGGTTCAGGGAATTGTTTGCCTGCATTCATAGCGGGACTATCATCTGCAATTTGGTAATCAGCACTTGTTAAACCTCCTTCATTGACATATAAGGGATTACCACTTACCGGACTGCTATCATAATTCTTAAAAGTACTTGCAATGTTACCGTAATACAGGTTATTTGACATGTGTAACTGGCTGCCGGCCTCAATTTCCATTGTCACCTCCTGTCCAATAGATGCAGCTCCTGTAGCCTGGAAAATATTGTTATAAACGAATATGTTTTTTCCAACAAAGGATATATCAGGTGTGATGGCAGCATCCACATATACTGAGTTGTTATAGATGTAACTGCTATCGGATAAAATATCACGGTCTTTACCAGCATAAGCGGATACCCAAAGCGTATTACCTTTAAAATCGCGAAAACCATCATTCACACTCACATTAAAGCGGTAAGTTGAATTCACATTATCGCCAAGTATCTCCACAAAACCTCCTTCACTATCCTCGCTATAATTATATTGCATGATAATGTTGCGATTACCAAAATCGATGTGCTGACTGTATGAATCGGCATAGCCGCGCACACTGTAACATTTGTTGTATTGTGAGATACCGTTACGGCTGCTGAAAAACCAAACACTACTACCCCGGTTGGCCATTCGCGGATCAGCATCTGATCCTGGTTCATCAAAAATATTATGCTCTATCAGACAGTTATAGGTCTTTGTAGGTAATATACAGGTACCTCCGGTTTGATAAAAGTGGTTGTTTCGAAATACGAGATTCATATTTCGGTTAATAGAATCATTGCCTACTCCCTCTTCTCCCCCGGCATGACCTGTTTTTATACCCAGGCGTGTGGTTCGGGCAATGTAGCAGTTTTCGACCAATACATCCTGAATATTCCGTTCCTTTCCTACTTCTGTATTTTTGGATGTATAAAAGTTTATAGCCGATACTTTGATGGCATTAAAATCTTGATTTTCTGTTGTTGGAGCAAAAATATCACGCACGGTTAAATCGTGAAAATGATAGTTACGGAGGGTATCTGGTCCTGTATTCTGCACATCAATACCATACGCCAGGTTATCAGAAACGCCGGCACGGGAAGTCATACGGTCATTGGTTATTTCCAGGAATGCCAGCTCAATGTTATCCTGATTGGTAATGGCAACAGTTGTTAAATGAGCGCCTCCTTCTGCTTTGGCACCATCCAGTACGGGCAAGTCACCTTCTCCATATTTACCAAAATACAAGGGTAGTTCGCTTGTTCCTGAGCGTTTGATGTTCAACTGACCAATAAATGTATCTCCGCATTTAAACAAGACTGAATCACCCGGGTTCAGTAATTGCTCACTGGCCCTGCTCAGGCTTGCCCAGGGATCTTCAGGCGAAGTACCGGCATTCGTATCGTTACCATCCGAACTACTGACATAATACTTTTGTGGCTTTGATTCACCAGATTCGTCATAGATAACCAGTTGATCAACCAAGGGCGACCCTAAGCCTTCCTCAGGCCTGAGTATAATGGAATTGACACCCTGTGACAAATCCACATCAAAGGACGTTTCTATGGCACTGCCCTGATAACACCATACACCCTCAGGAAAGGACCTGCTTCCCAATGAAAGGCCATTCACTTCTATGACCAGATTAACGACATTGGCATTAAAATGGAAAATGGATAACTTATAGCTTCCTGCCTCACTTACCTCAATATTATTAAAGCTAAGTGTATTGTTTGCCTTATTGGCGAACTTAACAAATAAACCGCCGGAAGCATTGGCACAGCCTTCGACAATTTCAGTTGCTCCACCTATCGTTCCATTTTCCGCCTGTGATTGCCACACAACAGATTGTCCGGTTAACATGTTACAGGCAAGCAGCAGCACAGCCATAAAAAATACTCGAATCATACCTTATCGTTTTAGGTCTCTAAAATAGATACCCTGCCACAATAACAATAACGTAAATTCGTCAGTAAATAGCGTAAACCCGATTTATCCATGTTTGGTCACAGACCTGAACAAAGACGGAATACGCTGTTTATATGCGTGTTATCCATTCTAAGGCAGCATCACATTTATGCTGGCACGGATTCGATGCAGTCCTTCTTTATTAGCTAATTTACATGCATAAAAAAGGCAGCTTAGATGCCTAAACTGCCTGTTCTGAATCATATCTCCAGTAACTACCCGCCAATACTAATATTGATCTGTTTACTTGTCATTTTTCCGGACTTATCCTTTAAATCAAGTGTAAGTACGTAGCTACCTCCCTTACAATCAGCAGGTATTGCTTCTCCATACAAGGAATACTCCTTTAGTTCATCCGTTTTACCCGATAAAGTAATTACTTCGGGACTGTTAACCGGTTCCCATGGATCATCAATGCCAGTTGCGGCTTTATTTTGATTAAAACGTATGGCTACTGTTAAACTTTCAAGCTCCATGTCATCAGTAAAAACACCAGATAACTGTAACTCTCTTCCTTTTGAAACAGTTGCTCCTTCTGTTGGTATAGAAACTGTCATTTCAGGTTTTTGGGTATCTTCCGGTTCAGGGGTTTCTCCACCCCCACTGCCGCTGCATCCGTATGTTAACACCATTGCCATTAAAAGCACGATCACTTCTAAATTTTTTTTCATAATAAAAAGCTATATAATTTAATTACCACCTTAATCTATCCACCATTCGTCTCCTCCCAGGGTTGGAAAAACACGATCTTTTAATTGCGCATTCCATTTTTGCCATTCATTGAGCAATTGCTCCGACAACTCTTCCTCTTCAGCTTTCACATTCGTTTGTTCGTTTAAGTCTGATGCTAAATTGTATAATTCAGGTTCATTTTGATCCTGATCATCGTTGGCTACCAGTTTATTCATGCCCTGACGAATAGCCATGGCATTCTGCTCCCACTTACGCCAGAATAGATAATCATGTGGCTCCTCATCATTAAGTTCTGTCAGAAACGGTATTAGATTGACACCGTCCAATGGACGTTCAGCGCTTATTTCGATCGTATTTTGCGCCACGATGGTTGCCATAATGTCCATTGAAGAAATGGCTTTTTCATAGGTCTGACCTGCAGGAATAACTTCAGGCCAGCGCATGGCGAAAGGTACACGTATACCGCCTTCAAACAAATCGCCTTTCAAGCCCCGTAAAGGCCCATTGTCTGAAGCATTATTATGTGCGCCACCATTATCGGATAAGAAGACGACAATGGTATTTTCATTGATGCCCCCATCGTGCAAAGCTTTCAGAACACGTCCTACGCCATCGTCTACAGCACTAACCATGGCTGCGTATGTTTTACGCTTTTTATCTTCAATATCAGGAAAGCGCGATAAATACTTTTCTGTTGCCTGCATGGGAGTATGCGGTGCATTGTAGGCCAGGTAAAGCATGAAATGCTCATCGGCAGCAACCTTTTGATTGATAAAGTTAACGGCTGCATCACTCAATTCATCCGTCAGGTAATCATCAGTTTCTACTGTTTTTCTGTTCTCAATGATCTTGGTACGGTACCACTCCCACTTTTTTGTTACCTCTGACAGGTCTTTTAAATAAAGCTGATCATGAAAATAGTTGTGACCTCCTGAAAGAAAACCATAGAAATAATCAAAGCCTCTTTCCAATGGGTGAAAATGAGGGTGCGTGCCCATGTGCCACTTACCCACGATGGCACTTTTATAGTTGGCTTTTCGCAAGACCTGAGCCATCGTCTCCTCTTCCACCGGCAAACCCGATACAGGGTTCTCAGGATCAATACTCGGGTTGGTAGTAAAACCAAAACGATCCTGGTAACGACCAGTCAAAAAACCAGCCCGACTGGGACCACACACCGGGAACGTAACATACCCCTGGGTAAATCGTACCCCCTGATCGGCGATCTTATCAATATGAGGTGTAGGAATATCTGTACATCCATTAAATCCAACATCTGCATAGCCCATGTCATCTGTCATGATGACGACCAGGTTAGGTTGCTTTTGAGTAACTGTATTTGATGATTTCTTGCAGGAAAAAAGCACAAGAGGCACCAATAGTAGTAAAAAGTGTTTTAGCATGTTCGTTTAGTTTAATACGATTTTTTCAATATTGTCTTTATCTATTACCAGGTAATAAACCCCTTTAGCATGACCGTTAAGGTTTAACACCGAACCGGAAGTGTTTTTAATCATCCTGCCCAGTGAATCATATACCTTATAAAACGGCTCAATACCATCACCATCAATATAAAAGACCCCATACGATGGATTGGGATAAACCTTAAAATAAGATGCCTTTAACTCGTCCAGCGCAGTATCCTTTTTTATATCTACCTGTATACTGGCATTAGCTTCCGGATGCTTATAAATACTGGCTTTAATTGTAACAGGTCCATAATTAATTGGAATTAACAAGCCTGTTGTCTGATTGATGATGGCCTTGCTTTCATCATCAACACTCCATAATACGGGAATCTCTATATCCGGATCAAGGCTGGCTGATAACTGGTAAGGAACATCGACTAACAGTTCCTCATCAATGTTATTAATTGTAATAAGCGGATTGACCTCATCATCCCAAATATGCACCTCCGTTGTACAATTAACCGACGGATAGTTATCCATACTGCCCACCAATTGAACTGTTCCTGCAGATAAGGCCGTCAATAGTCCATTTGCATCTATACTTGCTGAACCTGTTCCGTTAATAAGCGACCATGAATACGATTCACGCGATGGTATAGCTATTGCTTCAAACTGGTAATCATTACCAGCGATCAATTCATATTCGTTAAATCCACTGGCCTCTATTTTTAGTTCCCCCTCATAAAAAGCAAAACTATCAACTGCCAGCGGTTTATTCTGTGCCGAGCTAATAAACAAGTTCATAGCCACGCCTTTGGCCCAGGAGTCTTTGTCAGGCTTTAATGGCACCGAAAAAGTTTGCCAGTCAACACATTGATGTCCGTTTATGGTATTGGGAACACTGGCTTCCCACGATCCTGCGTTAACACTTGTTTCTGTTCGAGTAGATGCCTCAAAAAAGTAAACCTTACCTGGTGTCAGGTTTTTAACGTTTCTACGCATGCTTATCACACTTCCGTTCACCGAAACATTTAGGGCAAACTGGTTTTCATCTTCAAGAGTCAGAGTGGTTGTGGTGGCTTCTCCATTTTTTTGCTTATAGCCCTTACTTAGCAAGTCGTCCCCCTCATCATAAGCTTCAAAATCATCAAAAAAGAGATAAGGTATCGTACTTGTTTTTTCGAAACTTATTTCCGGAACCAAAGCTTTAAGCTGCTCACGCAGCTTCTGAGCTATCAATGCATAGTTATCATCAAATATGAGATTGGTCCACTCATTTTTATCCTTTGACAGATCATATAACTCCTCGTCGCCCGATGGATAAAGGATGTAACGATAATTTTCGGAACGCACTGCAAAGTTTTGTTTACCAATCTCTTTACTGGCCGGATTAACAACTGATTCCAGGGCCACATCGGGTCCTGACCAGCCATTGGTGTTGGGTTCTTGTAAAAACGCTCTTAGACTATGACCATCCAGCTCAGCCCCCTGGGCATTCTTTTTAGTCTCTCCCGACCATTGACATACATCTTTGAAAGTGGGATAAATATCAATTAATCCAACCGGATGTTTCACCTCAGCACCGGCTGATTCATCAAAACCAGGGGCCTTGACAATAAATGGAATTCGTGTACTCTCTTCCCATAAGGTATTTTTAGCCAGGCGAAACTTTTCGCCCATGTGAAAACCATTGTCACCACATAAAATAATGGTCGTGTTATTGGCAAAGGAACTGTTCTTAACGGCATTATGAATCACCCCTACTAAACTATCAGCGAAAGTGATGCATGCGAGTTTACTTTGCACATATCGTCTTAATCCCTCTTCCGCAGTTGCGTATGACACCAGCAATGAGTCATAATCATTAAATCCTGATGCACTAAAATGCTCTCCATACGTATCTCTTAAATCATCTTTTAATATCTCCGGTATCATCACCTGATCCAATGGATACATATCAAAAAATCGTTGCGGTACCACATGCGGCGTATGTGGTTTGACTCCGCCATAGGCAATAAAAAAAGGTTTATCAGTACCTTGCGCCTTTAGACTTTCATGCTCGTCAATCCATTGTTTCACAAAATCAGCACTCTTCTCATCGCACATCTTATCACGGTTGTCTGCCGACACATAAGTAAAGGCTGAATTGGCATTGGTTGTATTACGCCATCCCCCGGGAGGCACATCTGAAAGAGGTGCAAAAGACCCGTTTAATAAGCCCACATTACGAAAAGGCTCCGGTACCGACGGATGACCCGTTGCATTGGTTCCATCCCAGGCATATGGTCCCTGGTCCTGCTTTTCCCCTTTTACTTTTGATGGATCATCAGCACTTCTGTGGAATATTTTACCTGTACTGTAGGTTTCATAGCCGTTATCGGCAGCATATTCCATAATAAATTTTGAATTGCTCAGCACCTCATTTTTAGCAATATGATCAAAACCAAAATTACCGCTTGTTGATGGATATAAACCGGATAGAAAACTTGCCCTGGACGGCGCACAGATCGGTGCGTTGGAATGTGCATTAGAAAAGAATACACCCTCACTTGCCAGTTGATCAATATGAGGTGTTATGGCTTGAGGATGCCCCCCCATTACACCAATATAATCGTTCATATCATCCAGAACAATTAACAAAGCATTCATCTTATCCTGCGCCTGAATGCCCAGGCCAGAAATGACAAATACAAGTAAAAATATGCATCTTAACATCTTAACTTACATTTAATTCCTAAGCAATAATTGTTTTGTTTGCACCTTATTTTCCGACTGAACATTGATAAAGTACACCCCTCTGCATAAGCCTTCTGCATTCAATTCATACCGATTGATTCCTTCCAGCACATCCACTTTAAGCAATTTGCCGGTAGCACTATAAACACGCAAATAACCTTTTGGCACATCTGCTTTAAATATGATCGTTGCCTGTCTGTTCACGGTTGGATTGGGGTAAACAGAGAATAAATCAGCCGGCACCAGTTTATCACCGAAAATACCGGTATCTTCCTGGTAGTCTTTTACATTTATTTCACAACCGGCAGAAATATCGGGACTGCCAATCACTTTGGCTGTAATAATTGCTTGTCCCTGGCTATGTGTCAAAACAATACCATGCTCATTAACGGTTGCCACAGAGGTATTGCTAGTGCTCCATTCAATGGCGTAAGCAGTATTATCATTTGAACTCACACTGGCACTTAAAGTAGCCGGCTTTCCTGTGGTAAGTGTCAATATCTTATCAGACAGGGTAATTGTACCTGCTTCAGGGGGACTACCCACCTTAATCACGCATTGTTTGAACACCTGGCGCCGATCAGCAACCCTGGCCGTGATTATTGCATATCCTTGTTTAAGTGCTGTGATGGTTCCACTTTCATCCACCGATGCAACGGAACTATTATTACTGTTCCACTCTATCACATCGTTAAAAGCATCAGCGGGTAGAATTGAGGCTTCAAGCTGATGCGTATCATTGATATTGAGTTCAACATTGGTACCTGACAATGTAACGTCAGTTGCCCACACCAACTTATCGTGAACCAGTCCTAAAAAGCGTGGGTGAAGCAATTCTTCTTCCCACCCGGCTTGTATGGCCTGTAATTCATCCCTTTGCGGACGGAAATCTGCATTCCAATACAAATTCTTTCCATCAGCATCACTCTCACTTATGTTGGCATTCAGGTCATATAATTTCGGGTTCGGACTTTCAGCCTTGAACCGGATGTATTTCATATCACCGTATCGAACGGCATGACGATCCTGATCAAATTTCCGGATATGAATTGTTTCGTGTGGTCTATTCACATTCTCTCCTGTCAGGTAAGGAATCAGATTAACACCATCCAATGGTTTGTCAGGGTTTGTGGGTGAGCCTGATAAAGCTGAAAGAGTAGCAAAAATATCCAAAGAAGAAACAGGATAATCGTATACGCTACCGGCTGCCAGCTCATTTTTCCATTGCATGGCAAAAGGAACGCGGTAACCACCTTCAAACACATCGCTTTTACCTCCCCTTAAAATACCATTATCGGAGGCGTTTTTATTGTGAGGACCACCGTTATCGGACAGGAAGAAAATAATCGTATTATCTTCGATGTCTAACTCCTGTAATTTATCCAAAACACGTCCTACTCCCCTGTCAACAGCATGTACCATGGCTGCATATGTTTTTCTTTTGTGCCCAGTCTCATCGACCAGGTTGGGGAACAATGCTAAATCTTCAGCTTTAGCCTCCATAGGTGTATGAGGTGCGTTGTATGAAAGAAACAGAAAGAAAGGGTGATCTTTGTGACGATTGACGAACTCTACTGCTTCAGTGGAAAATTCATCTGTGATGTATTCATCGGTTTTCTCCGGTGTATGATTCCGCAATAACCAGGTTAGATAACTTTGTTCTTCATTTTTAGCATCGTAACTATTTTCAATGGTCAAAGATTCCGGGAAATACTTATGTCCTCCTCCCAGGTGTCCAAAAAACTCGTCGAATCCACGGTTAAGGGGATGGTTGGAAATATGAGCTCCCAAATGCCATTTCCCTATTATACCAGATTTATACCCCACTTGTGCAACTGACTCGGCAATGGTCATTTCATCGAGAGGCAGGCCCATGTGTGGGTCGTTCACCCTGTACAGCGGATTGCGCTCAAAGCCGAAACGTTGTTGGTATCGCCCTGTCATAAACCCTGCACGGCTTGGACCACATACTGAATAGGTCGTATATCCGCTGGTGAATTTAATACCATTATCCGCTATTCTGTCGATATTTGGTGTTGGTATTTCTGTGGAGCCATTGAAACCCACATCGGCATAGCCCAGATCATCAGCCATAATGACAATAACATTAGGTTTATCCTGTCCGTTCGCCACCAGGTAAAATACTGATAACACAATCACTATAAGACGCTTATTAACTGAACCCATTCTATTATTCATACTCATCAATTGAAAGTTTAAATGAAGCCAAAGGAGCTTAAGCACACAAAAAGCCTATTACCAAATATCAATCACTTATTACCATTTTTACTACCTGGAACTTATGTCCTTGCACGATATGCAGCATGTACACACCAGGAGACCAGGAACTCACCTGTACCTGCTGACACCTGCCTTTAAGCTCCAATTGTTTCAGTTTATTTCCAGAGCTGTTATATATGGCTATTTCCGCATCTTGTACGATGGCATCCTTTAATTCAATAGTTACAATATCACTGGATGGATTTGGATACACTTTAATCAAATCAGCTTCGACTTTTTTAATCCCCACATCTTTCTTTGGTAATTCACTCAATTGAATGGTTAAAAAACGAGCTGTCCCGGCAGGTATAGTGATGCTCAATTCATCTGTGACAGCTGATAAAGTACCGATGGCATTTGATGCTCCAAACTGATCGTAAACCAGACATTCACCATTGATGGACTTACCTGCTTTCAGCTTTACCGTTCTTTCAACAGGTGATAATTCATTATTGTCCATCAAAAAAGCAAAATAGGTATATGGATCATCCTTTTGCTGCGTGAACTGCCAGAAGCAATCACCATCCACATAAAAGTCGAGATTAAGGCGTTGAGAAAGGACTTCATTGCTTATGGTTTCCCTGGCCCCGGATAAGGATAAATTAGCCCATGTATCGCCATTGGTTTGATAAGCCACCTCACACCATGCCTGCTCCTCTAATTCAGACGCTTGCTTACCAGGTACAATGGTAACAAAACCTCCGGGCATGGATGGAAACATATTTTCCCAGCGACGTTTTGTTCCGTATAAATAAGAAGTCGCATCTGTATCCGGAATGTCGGTATAAGCATTCCAACAAGCCAGACGGTTAATCACATAGTTATCTGTCTCGGGCTTGTACAAGTAATGATCATGATTAATGCTTTGCTCAGTCAGGCGATTACTTCTGTTATAGATACCTACGGATACCGGAGAAACACCTTTTAGTTGATTAACATCCGGTGAATTTGGATAAATGCCTTTATCAACCAGCTTGAGAAAATTTAAAATTCCCTTCTGAAATACCTGTGTCCACTGCTGATCTTCACCATTAACATCGCCGCGTTCGTAAAGCGGATTGTTTAAGGCCGTTATTGATGTTGTGCGAAAAACCTTTGCTCCTAAACTATACTGTGACAACATTTGTCGCAAAACAATGTGCGCATTACGCATACCTCCCCATTCGGCCACACGGTTAGCAGTCAGGTTATCACCAATTACATTGCAGCCCCAGGTCTCCACATCTCCATTCATCCATAAACCAACTCTTTCAGCCAAACTCAGGTCAAGTTCGGTAACATTGGAATTTTCAACACCTGGCACCAGGATATCTTTGTATTTGGGGAAATAGCTATCGGACTGACTCTGCGATAAAGCGGTAAATGTTGCCCCTTTTGCACACATCATCACCATTGGAGGTGCCGCACCAATTTGTTCGGCCCGATCTAAGAGTGCATCCAGATGCGGTATGTAAGATTCAAAATCTTCATGCTCATTCAGCTCACGGGTGCGTGCCATCATATAGCATTCGCCATTGACAACGGAAGCCTCATAACAATCTGCTAAATCCTCAGGGGTGATAAAGATATGAGGTCCATGCCCTATCTTCAGGCAGAAATAAGCTCCCTTTTGAGCCAATGCCGCACAAAAATTCTTGACACCTTCAGCGGTAATACTTTCCTTGTCACACTCATTTGACATGCCATAAATACAGGAATTGACACTGGCTGCCAGACGTATTTTTGAGGAACGATAATTCTCCTGTCCACCAATTTTATCGTACCATGCCTGTTGTGCATCATACACTTTTTGAGCCTGTACAGCGCTGTTCTCCGGTGTCATCTCCCACCATAAGCCACTGGCGAAGTAGTCGAGGTACCATATAGGTTGTTCACCACCGGCCAGTTTACCAGCAAACTGGTCGATATCATCCGTTAAAATATCCAGGTTATTTTCAATTTCGGCAAATCGGCCACTGCAGCAGATTTCTCTTGCATCGGTTTTCCAATTCGCTTGGGTCAAATCAACAATGTAAAAATGATCATCGCCATTGATGGGGCCAGACAATACTATTTTATCAGCACCTCCATTTCTATCCTCCAGGCAAGCACCATCACTAAAATGATACATGCTATGCGCCCAGGTATAACCTGAAATGGCTAATGTTTTTGTTGAAGGATCATATTGCGAGAGGAACAAGTCGTCGCCATAAATAGTGAACAACTCAGCTTGTCTATCACCATCAAAATCACCGGGTACTCCATGCTGCATCAGGTATTTACCGGTTGATGTTAAATCTTCCTTATCTGACTTTTCGAAACCATGATTGTTAATCAGATAGTTTTTGGCATAGCTCTTATACTTGCTTAATGGCATTTTTTCCGAATCAGTAAGCATGGTCGAAAACACTTTAGTTCGCGGGCCATCCTCAGGGTGAAAAATACCCCAATGAGCTGCCAGCTCCGGACTTCCATCGCCATCCATATCATACACACGTGCCAGTTGCTTATCGGTAAAACCCAAACCAGCCACCACATTATCACTCACTTCATCCGTATCTCCATTCCAATAACCTGGACGAGTATAGGTTGATAAGTCGATAATATCAATGAAGTTATTGCCTTCAAAGCTTTTGCGATTGACAAAAGCAATCACTTCATCTGTCCCGTTGCTATCGAAATCACCCGCAGCCACATGACGTACTAATCCGGATACACCTCCGGCTTTACCGGTCTCAGGGCGATAGCTTTTAAGGAAAATACCTGCATTGTTAAGAACATAAACCATTCCATCAACACCAGAAGTAATGATTACCGTTTGTCCACCCGCTCCTATGGCTACAGTGGCTGAATACAAGGCTCCACTACTTACTTCCTTATCAAATATCAATTCTCCGTCGGAGGAGAGTACTCTTAAATGACCATCTGTACCAGGTAATAAGATCTCATCACCTGTACTATCATCCGTAACATTCCCCGCAATAACTCTTAAGCCCATGGATGGCAAAGCTGTATATTCCCAAAGTCTATTATCTGCTGATGGATCAGTAATTAAATCAGGACGTTGAAAAGCAATCACATTTCCTTCAACGGTCATGGCAAGCACATAATCTTTTGCACCAACGCCATCCAAATCAGCTGTAGCAATATGAATTAAATTATCACCCTGTGTATTGTAAGGCATGAAAGCACTTTGGCCACTCAACTTAATACAGTTCAGTGTAAGGACAGTTAAAGCCAATAAAAAGAGTAATCGTTTCATATGTTTAAATTTATTTTCAAAGGCCATATGGAACTCCCAAATAAATCCAATCATTCTCCTGTGTGAAAATTTAATAAATGAATTTACATGTTCGTTTCATGTTACAATTTCAGTTTGTTAATATTCCCATATTCATCAAAAGTGAGTTCATCAAAACAGATAGAGCGTCGGTAGTTATTGTTCGACAAATCCATATTATGATAGAATACATACCATTTTCCCTTGTATTGAACTATGGAACCATGAGAAGTCCATGAGCTCACAACATCCATCACCTCGCCCCGGAAAGTAAAAGGCCCCATCGGTTTCTTACTTGTGGCATACACCAGGGTACTGGTTTTACCCCAACCGTTAGAGTATAACAGATAGAACGTGTCCTTCCGTTTGAACACCCATGGCGCTTCGCCATAAAAACCTCCAAGATGCTCCTTATCTCCTTCTATACCCCTTATTTTTAGTTCCTGCACATCCCCCTTCAGCTCCATCATATTGTTTTTTAGCTTAACCACTTTTGGTTCACGACATCCAAAATACATGTATGCCTGCCCCTTATCAACCAGAACTGCCGGGTCGATGGGCTCTTTACCAATGTGCTCTACCTGGCCGGTGTTATCGACTAAAGGTTTGCCATGTACATCCTTAAAAGGTCCTATTGGTGAATCGCTGACAGCCACACCTATTTTAGCGCGCTCTACCGGGTAATAGAAATAGTACTTTCCATTGCGTTCGACACAATCAGGTGCCCAGGCCCATTTATCAGCCCAATTAATATCGTCGAGACTAAATACTGAGCCATGATCAGTCCAGTCATGCATGTTATCAGATGAGAACACGTGCCAGTCCTGCATGTTAAAATAGGTTGCTGTATCTTCATCATGAGAAGTGTATACATATAGCCGTTCGTTAAAAACATGTGCTGATGGATCGGCTGTGTATAGATGCTTTACAAAGGGGTTACCCTCTTTTTTAAACTTTACTTCTCTAAATGAATTAAGGCTGGCAGGTTCTCCCTTTAAATACCCCAGGGAAATTAAAAAACGGTCGGCATCAATCATTGTCTGGTAATGCATCTCCTCATTCTTGTCCTTATTAAAAAATGCATGATCCTGATCCTCATAAAGAATCAGGTCGCACCGTTGTCCCAAAGCCTCCATTTCACGCTTGTACACTTGTGCCAGGGCTGGTTTAAACAATTTATCCTTTGTACCCAACATGATTAAGGTCGGAGGTGTATTCCCGCTTAAGTTGTGCGCTGGTGAAAAATGCTTGTAATAGTTTTTTACACGCTCGTAACCATATCCGTCAGGTCCATTGTTAACAACCGGATTGAATAACACCAAGGCTTTGGGGCGACAGGACACAGTTGTGTCTTCTCCCTGCTCATTATATCCGTTAACTGTTGCTGTAGCCGCGGCCACATGACCTCCAGCCGAGCCGCCTCCAGCGATTATTCTTGTGTTATCGATGCCATATTGAGCTGCATTTGAATACAGCCAGCGCATGGCCGATTTCCCATCTTTAACACACTCAACAGGTGTTGTGCCATTGCTCTTTTCTGTTCGATACTGAGCGCTCATGCATACCAGCCCGCGCGAGGCTAAATAGTCACATTGTCCGTAAAAATGCTCCGGTCCTCCTCCTTTCCAGCCACCACCATGAAAAAACACAATAGCTGGCTTTTCATCATGCATTTGATGCGCTTCGGGGAAAAAAATATGCATACATAATTCAACATCCCCTATCGTTTTATAAACTACTGTAGTATCCGGTTTGACTTGAGCCAACACATCGCCCGAATAAATCAGTAAAAGACTGAATATGATTAATTTATTCATAGGTTTGTTTTTTATTCCTCAGTTCTGTAGCGATACATCCGGTAAGTGGTTTCGCGAATGTATGCGATCAGCTCATAATAGATCTGGTCGGTCATTGACACCAATCCACAATTGGCATTTTCACCATTTCCACGACCAGCTGTTGTTGAGTTCGCCCACATAAACCAATGCGCGCCTACGCATCTGGGATTTCTTAAAGCACCTTCAACAAAATTTCTGTATTTCTCCCCTCTGTTACGTTGGTCGGAGGCATACCCCAATCCGGTAAAGAACTTACCAGCGTCCAAAGCTCCGAAGTTAAACTCCGAAATAATGAAAGGCTTATCAATATCCTGAGCCGGATAAGGGTAAAACTCCACTTCATTTTCGTAGGCGTTAAAAGTCAGAATATCAAGATACTTAGCTGATATCGTCGTGTTTATCTTATTCTTATGATTGCCATGCCAGCGACAGCCAATGTACATTTTATTGGGTGCATACTTGTCAATGAATTCTTTAGTGATTTTAAAATACAGTTCGCACATGCTGGTGTAATGCTTAATATTGTATTCCTTTAGACCTGCAATCTTAAGGGTTCCCGCTTTCACTTTACCGGTCAATAAGTCATCCCATGAATCGAATGTTGCACCTGTTAACTCATTAAAGGAGTTGATGTCCTTCAACTCCTGTTGCAACAGCTTGATATACTCCTTCTTTCCGGCGCAATCGGCACCCTTTTCCAAGGAGTGCATAACCAAACTATTGGGATTGCCCCAATGAATCTCATTATTGATAAAAAAGCCAAAGAAATAAGGATCATCTTTGACCAAGGCAGCTTTCGCTCTTATTTTCACTTCAAGATTCGCTTTCCAACGTGCATCAAATACATCAGGAAACTTCTCATTAATACCCGGAGATACCGCATTTATATAAACAGTATATGGCAATTTAATTGAATCAGGATGTTCTCCAACGCTTTCGGCCGACCAACCACCCAAGGTATTCAAACCCCAACTTTTCATGCGTTTTAAGGAGGTGGCTACATATTCCTCCTCACTGTCTTCACCATATTTTCGATAGAGATTGGCTAAACCGTGCTTGTATTGATCTTTTGCAAATAAAGAGGCATTACAAGGGGTCTTATCTGGTATGCCTTCAAAGAAATGTTCACGCCCTTTTGTTGGTGTCGGAATCTCCAGCCGGCCAGCGCTATTGACACCGGCGGACCAAAACAAGCAACCTTCCGGGTCGATGATCCACCAACGACCGTCAACTTTTTGCGTTCGAAAGTGACCTGTTGCTTCAAACCCCGGCCCGTTCACGTATCCACCAAAGCGATTCCATTCAGGCGATCCGGGATTTTGCATTAAATCATCCTGCTCTTTTTCAATGGCTTCAGCAAACTGCTTATCCTTTGTTATTTTCCCTGGCCAGTCGACGTGCTTATATTGGCCGTATTTATTAATGAAAGGAAAAAATGAGGCCCGATCATTTGTATATAATTCAGGCAAGGCAGCTTTATTTTTAAACAAACGTTTTATGTATACTCTTCTTTCATAGTCTTGTTTGGGAAAATCTATTCTGAGTCCCTTAATGTGCTTGGCATCAATACCGGCATAATTGAGAATAACACCGTTGGGCAGGCCTTTCATTTGAGGAAAATCAACACTCTGTGGATAATCTGATGTGTTAATTTTATCGCGAATCATGACACAGTTGTAGATCAGCTCCTCATTGGGCTTAAGAAAACCTATATGCTTGTTATTAACCGGGAAAAACTTGTCTCCTCTGCGTGGATTATCATACTGTATAAGGGGTTCAAAACGCAATTCCTGATCTGTCATATTCTCCAGCTCAAGGCTTAAAAAAATCCATTGAGTCAAATCCCAATACTTATCCCCGGGCAAAAAGGTAATACTTCCTTTAACACCTTTTTTAAGATTTAATTCCAAACCGTCCTTCGATTGTTTCAATTCCAAATTCTGAACCACATAGCTTTCAGATGACAGATCATCAAAATTTAATAAGTTCTCAGATTTATTCTGTGAAATAACAACTAAAGAACTGCAAATACCTAGAATTAGTATGACTAAGGATTTCATTCGCATCCAATTATTGGGTTAATCGTAACTTTATATACTACTGACCTTTAGCGATAAAGAACAAAACGTTCTACCTGAAACACATCTGCATTGGCCACTCTGATAAAATAAATGCCATTTTTCACATTGGCAGGTAGAGTAATCTGCAGAGCATTCACACCTGCCGTCAGGCAGTCGGATAATATAAGCTGTCCATGGATGGAGTACACTTCGTAGTTTACCTCCTTACCTGATTCGCTTAAACTTATATTTAAATGATCTTGTACCGGATTGGGATAGATGCTGAACAGATCACTGACACGGCTCAGGTCATTAATTCCAACCTGACTATTGGAGCTATACGCATTACTGGCACCTATATTTGGTATAAGATTCTCTATATCCATGGCATTACCAAACAGGTCTTCGACAGGTACATTTGTTATATTTTCGAAGATACCCTGGCCGGCCATTGGAAATTCAGGCTCCTTGAAGGAGAGACCTCTGTCAACGGCATTACTACCTGACTGAATATTAAAATTATCGGGTCTGCCATTGACCGATACCGGGTCGACAAAAAGCGGGTCCCCTGACACCTTTGAAGCATCCAGATTGGAGAAAGCCATGGCAATATTGCCGAAAAACAAGTTATTGGACACCATTAATTCGCCACCATTTCGCATGTCTATTTCCACACCACCTGAGCCTATCTGGGCGCCATTCATGGCATAGAATATATTGTTATAGATATAAGTATCTTCAGCAAAAATGGAGATATCCGGTTTACAAGCCGGTGCATCCAGATAAACGGTATTGTTATAGATATAACTGTTGTTGGAAGGAACAGGGGCACTATCCTTACCTACATAACCAGATAACCAGATGGTGTAACGGTGATGCCCGGTGGCCCTGTGTCCATCATTGACACTAACGTTATAGCGGAATACACTATTTTCACAATCACCTAAGATTTCAACAAAACCACCTTCAGTATCTTCACTGTAGTTGTATTGAAATATGGCATTCTTACAGTAAAAATCAATGTGACCGGCAGCACCATATGTGTCACCAAATCCCCTTGCCCGGTATTGTTTGTTATACTGCACAATGATATTATGCGAATCCCAGATCCAGCAGCCTTCACCGCGACCGTATAATCTATCTGTTGACGAATTTTTATCACCTTGTCCCAGATCAATAAATTCGTTGTTCTCCACCAGTCCGTTGCAAACTGAGGCAAACACAACGCCATCGCCTCCAAGCTGCTCAAAGGTATTGTTACGTATTACGAAGTTTCGGTTTCTGCCCTCTTCACTGATAGGGTTATTGGGAGGATTCAGGTTCCTGACACTAATGGCCGTGCTTCCCAGATTATAGAAATAGCAATTTTCAATTAACACATCTTCGAACCGTACCTCTTTAACAGGTGTTACAGTATCATCATTCTTATCTGAATCGAAAAAGATGCCCTTGGCATTGTAATAATCCAGGGTGAAATTGCCTTCCCAATCTATCATATCATAGCCAAATACATCGGTTATCTTCAGGTTGCGAAAGGTTAGATCTTTACTGATGCCTCCCCATTTATTGGCAATCACTTTAATAGCATATGAAGAGTTGGTTCCCCATGTGATATCACCAATTTCTTGACGATCATTTTTAATCCACAGGCCATCCATTACAATATGGCTTGTGTTTACCAACTTCACAGCTTCAATAAAATCTCCCGTTGGAATGTTACCAGAACCGCTCAGAATTGGTTTTTCACCCTCTCCGTAGCTACTTATCACTATTGGATGATCGGCAGTACCCGACCTGTTAATAATAAACTGTCCCTCGAAGGTATCGCCCGACCTAAATAAGATCTGATCACCCGGTTGAATAAAACCACCATTTTTATCGTTTGCGCCGGCCTCAGAAACCTTGCTTAAGCTTAGCCAGGGTGAATCCATACTGCCATCGTTGGCATCATTACCATTGGCACTGACGTAGTAGTTTTTAGCCAATAAACCTGTTGGCAAGAGCAGTGCAAACAAAAGAAATATAAAACGTGATTGCATATTAAATCGATTTATAAACGATGTAAAAATAGAATGCAACCAGCAATTAAAGGGGCGTAAACTAGACAATGCTTAGCGCAAATCAAACGATTACAATTGGCTTTCTTTAATCTTTAACTCATTTTCAACACTTAAGGCATTGTTTCCTTCCAGGCCTTCATTATATAGTTTCAACACCTCTTCATCACTCAGTGCTCTTGTCCAGATTGAAAAATCATCTAACAGGCCAATGTATTTTTTCATATTCATCGTTCTGGCTAAATCTGTTTTGTAGGGCGTTGATTGAGTGGCAATGGACATCCAGTTGGCTTGTGAGGTATGTATCTTTATATCTGGCCTGGAGCATTGTATTTCTTCCATCACCTGACCATCAATGAACAGTTTTAACTCGCCTAGTTTGGCATCATCGTGTGGCATCACAACGGCAAGGTGATGCCATTGACCATCGTTAAGATGCTGATTTTCTGTTGTCATTACCATTTCAGGACGCACTGCCAGCTCCAGGTTCCCTTCATTAATAGAGAGGTTAAAAAACTGCCCTTGTCCCCAATAAGATGCACTATTAAAAATGAGTCGCCTTTCCTTAGCAGTTGTCTTGACCCAACATGACAAGCTGCGCTCATAACCTGCCTCCATAGGTCCGATAGGTAAAACGGACAAGCAACTCGACTCTTTAATTACTGCAGCATTACCGATCCTTCCTTCAGCTGTTGTTACTTCACCTCCAATCAATGAATAATCAAAATTAAAACCGCCGTCATTCAGAAAAGCAACAGGTTCTTTTATTCCTGACACCACCGGATTGTGTTTACCCGGTTTTGGAAATGTCCCATCAATACTGTTGCTATAATTCGACTGACTGAGCAATTCATCGAAGCTCCAATGTATTTGCAAGCCCATAGGCGTGATTGGTGTTAATAAGCCTGTTCCGCTGATATCGGTCTTGTCACTTTCTTTAACAATGCTCAAACTACCAAGCTTATCTCCGTTCTGATGATAAGTATTGATCAGTAGTTTATCCTCCTCCACATCAACCAGTGTTACATTGGTAAGATTATTACCCCTTGCAACCAATTGAATCAAATCCGACCTGGTATCTCTTGTGACCGTGTTCATGTGTACTTCTCCGGCCAGGTACAAATCTACCTTGTACTTTCGAAGGACATTAAGAATCTTTTCGCTCTCCTTCTTATCCACAAGCATACCGCTGCTGGCATATTTTCGTACAGGGTAAATAATTGGTAAATGAGATTGTACCACTATATGTTGTATGGATGGAATATGTTGTGCCTCGCTTAATACTGACTCAAACCATTGCAAATGTTTTCCATCAATATCACCATTTATTACACCCTGATTTCCCAATATCTTATACTCATCATCGAAGCGGAACATATCAAGGGTAACAAACAATACGTTTTTGTATTGAATGGCATTGGACGTATGCTCATACTTTGTACCTACCGGTCGTGCCATGGCCTTGCCGATCATTGTATTAAAGCGTGACTGCCCGTTCTCATCGAGAGTGATGGTGTTGGCAAAACCTTTACGAAAGGTTGAGATATGCTTACTTACCTCACTGCCCTTTCGCCAGGGATTATCTCCCAGTTCATGATCACCCACCGCCATTAAAAAATGTTTGTAACCGCCATTGTGCACTATGTCCCATAAACCTCCATAACACAAGCGCGAAGCTTCCAAAATCACTTCCTCTGTTGAGAATTGCGCATATTCCGGATTGGATTTAAACGGCTTCATGAATTTATCTCTGTACCAATGCCCCCCATTGCAGTCACCCGGCATAACAATCAATTCACCACCATGACGCTCCTTCATTCGTTTAAATTGTTCCGTCTGTTCCTGAATACGTCTTGCACGTTCAGGAGTATTTCTGGCGAATCCTTCAGCATTATGATAATCGGGTATGTTGATAATACGCCAGGATTCGAACTGTTGTGCTGCTGCACTCACAAAGCTTATGAGAGCTAACAAGGTCAGTAAATATTTTATTCTCATTTGTATATTTTAATGAGTTATTTCAGGTGATTAATTAGTTGGTGATACCAAATTTATAGATAAGCATTTCTTCATATCTATCACCTGGCATAAGCAGGGTTGACGGAAAAACCGGCTGATTGGGAGTATCGGGAAAATGTTGCGTTTCTACACAAAATCCAAAATGCGGTTTATAATTGATTCCACCTTTCCCAACTAATTCTGTACTGATGTAATTGCCCGTATAAAACTGAACTCCCGGTTGTGTTGTACTTACTTCAAGTGTTCTTCCTGATTTCGGTTCAACTACTTCAATTACCCTGGCCACTTCACCAATTTGCTTATTTAGCACATAGCAAAAATCATAACCTTTATAATTCAATTGATGAATATTGTCCCCTATGCGGGTCATACCTGTCAGATCCCAATCTGTTCCTTTTACAGCAGCTATTGTTCCTGTTGGTATTAGGGAAGTATCGACCTCTGTATACCCATCAGCATCAATTTTTATCAGATGGTCATAAATCAGCTCTTTACCACCCGACAGGTTAAAGTAGCTGTGTTGTGTTAAATTCACATGTGTTGCCTTATCCGTTGTGGCTTCAAATTGCACATGAATGGCATTATCATCTGTAAGTAAATAGGTCACGAAAATATCCAGGTTACCCGGAAAACCATTTGTACCGTCCTTTGACAGATAATGCAATCGAATACCTTTCCCTTTTTCATTTTCCACAATTTCACTATCCCAAACAACGGTATTAAATTCACCTGCACCATGAAGACAGTGTTCTCCTTTGTTTTTAGGCAGTTGATAAGCAATATTGTTAACACTAAACTGTGCATTTCTGATTCTATTGGCAAAACGGCCTATTACTGCACCAAAATAGGGATTGGGATCGATATATTGTTGCAGGTTATCAAATCCTAAAACAACGTCTTCCATTGTCCCATCTTTATCAGGCACTATTATTGAAGTTATTATACCTCCATAATTGGTAACACCCAATACCATTCCGTTAGTATTTTTAAATGTGTAATGAAAAACCGGCTTCTCTTTCACTTCACCCCAAACTTCCTTCAGAACCTCTGTTTTGCTGGTCACACATCCGCATAGGCTGAATAGTATTATTACCCAAAGGCAATGAAGCAGCTGTATAGTATTCTTTAATTTCATTATCTATTGATTAACAAATTCAATGTAGGCTTGCGCATAACGCTCGCCTAGTTTCAATTGTCCTTTGGTATTGTAATGCACGTTTTTTGGATATTTCTCTAAATCAGGCGTCACCACCACTTTCACATTAGGTATTTTTTCTTCAGCTTTAAACCTGGCGCTGATAACATACTCAACACCAGGTCTTGACTTTTTAAGCTGTTCCAATTGTGCCTTATCAATATTTTTTAAAGCTTCTTTACTTACTGAACACCCAATAAACACCGGCAAATCAGGCAAACCTAAGTCCTTCCTTAAAGCCGTTATTAAGGCATTAAGATTATCGAAATACTCTTTTGCTACAGTCAGATTTGTCATGTCTTTCCCTCCTTGCTGCCATAAAAACCCTACTATTTCAATATCCGCCGCATTCTGTGCTTCTTGAATCTTATCAATTAATACTTTGTACAAATCGCCTTTTTGACCATCATTGGTGCGGTCAGCTTGTTCTTCTGTCCAGTTGGGTGACCAGGCTAATATACCTGTTCCTCCCTTTGCACTTTTGATGATACCAATGGTTTCATTGGGATAGGCTTTTGAAAGCTCTGCTGCAAATGCTATCTCTGGCCCAAATGAGTACTCTGTCATAGCAAAACGCTTCCTTTGTCTTTCACTGGACGGACGGTTCGGTTTAAGCTTTTGCCATTTTCCATTTTCAAACATCAGTTTGTTATCCGTCCCATACCTGAGATAATCAGGCAGTTCTGCGCTATTACCCCAACCCACCATATTGGATTGACCCGAAAGAATAAAGACTTTTAATTTTTGCTTAGGATTTGTATTACTCTGTGCCCCAACTGTTAAAACAAAGAATAGTATAAGTAGTATTGAACTGAATCGTTTCATGGCAATCATTTGATTATTGCAGTAAAAGTAACTGACATAAAAAGAAAGGTTGAGCACAAAATAGACAATACATAACGCAAATATTCCAATAATGCTCTATGGACATGTAAAAGCATACAGGGGACTTCACCATTTACTCTCCTTGCTACTTTCCAGGTATAATGGAAGGGTATATTAAGCCTATTGAAATAAAATAATGCACCAGGGGAAACTCCAGCCAGGCGACGTATAACCAAAAGGATTATTCATGGTATTGACGACCCAGCCACGCGTATTGTAAAATTCCCTGGCTGATATTCTGTTTACAAGCTCTTGGTTAGTTTCAAGCCCCATACATACTGCCCGAACTGTTCATCAGGCAACTCCACAACTATGTTTTCCCCATTGCGCGTATATTTCAGAGATACATCATCACCAAGAGGAGCTATTTTGGCAGGATTAAATTTACCCGCATGCGGTAATATCAGTTCTCCACTTTCAGGCCATGTAACAAACCAGGCATAAAGTATCCCATCTTTTTGAGTATAGCGAATGGCATTTGTATCGTATTCATTGATATTAGACCCTCCACGAAGCGAATTGAATTTTCCTTCACCATATGTGTCCCATGGTTTTGATCCTTTAATGCCTTCATTGTTTAATTTAAGCCATTGACCAAATTCAAGCAACAGATTTTCCTGAGCCTTATCCAGTGTCCCATCAGGTCGTGGTGCAATATTAAGCAGCAGGTTACCATTTCGACTTACCAGATCTACAAAGCAGCGAAGCACAGCATTAACGGGGTAAGCTCCTTTTTCGCCTGAATAGGCCCAACTGCCGTTGGCTGTATAGTGGGCTTGCCAGGAACGGGATGGAATACCTTCTTCCGGGTTCTTCTCGGTGTCGTAAACAGCTTCACCTTTTAGCATGGCATCACGTTTCCAGGATAATACTACTTGCTTATCCCAATCTACACTTTTGTTGTAATAGCGTGCTACAACCCGGTACATGGCATCCCTGAAATATGTCTTTTTGTATTCTGCATAAGCATCACATATACCTCCATCCACAAAAACATAATCTGGCTGATATAAATCAACTAATTCGTTCATTACACGTTCCCACTTCAGAGCATCTTCAGGATTAGGTGGGTCTGTATCCCCACGACGTTTACCGTATAAGCCTTCGTATGCTTGATTCCAGGTATCAAACTCAGGTCGGAAGGTATAATATTTCCAATGCCTTCCATAATGGGTTGATACACCTGTTTTAATTCCCTGCTTGCGCATAGCCTTGGTCAATTCACCAACTACATCTCGCTTTGGTCCCATTTCTGAAGCGTTCCAATCTATTACTTCGGAATCCCACATGGCAAAACCATCATGATGAACTGCAGGGGCAGCAAAGTAACTAGCTCCTGCTTTCTTGATTAAATCAGCATAATACCCGGCATCAAATTCTTCAAGCCTAAACATGGGAATAAAATCCTTGTAACCGAATTCGTTTAAGGGTCCATACGTTTCTATATGATGTTCTCTGAAGGTTTTTGTCCACTCACGATGTATAATTGTCGGATTATCTTCGGCATAATAAATATGGCGTGGATACCACTCGTTTCTATATGCCGGTACAGAGAAAGCACTCAGGTGCATAAATATGCCTAGTTTTCCATCGCTATACCAATCAGGCACATCATAGGAGGCTATTGACTCATGATTTGAGTTGTAAGGTTTCAAGGTTTCTTTTTTGGAACTTTTGCTCTCTTTACCATCACAACCAAAGAGCAAAACTACCAATATAACAGTAACATAAGCGAATAATCTTTTCATGTGTTTATATTTTCTTTCAATTGCCACATGAAACTCTCAAGTAAATTTTATCATTCTCCTGTGTGATAATTTGGATAATCAAATTCACATGGTCGTTTCATATTTCTACTCATTACTTTTCATTTTATTTCTAAGTTCCTTTTCTGCTTCTCCATTCCAATAACCGCATTCTAACTGGAAAAAGACTGAAGTATACGGAACTGACAAATCTGTTTTGATGATCAAGATGTTGAATAACTTTGCCGATGTATCTAATTCGCGTATGATGTCTTCATGCAACAGTGATTTTACATTTTCGCCTTCAAGAATTTGATGTAAAGCCTCGCGATATGCTTCTATTCCCTTTGCATGTTCCTCCGAAACAAAGGCCATCTCCTTATCTACAAGAATGTTTGCATCCACATGACTTGCCTTATCTATCAAGTCATTTACAAACTCAACTGCCTCTATATGATTCGCATCAATTGTGATGGTTTGGATGGCAGGATTACTCTGCCTGGGATAGGCTGCATCGGCTATTACAATCCAATTACGGTGACCAAAGACTTTTAGTGATTCTGTGACTTCTGTTTTCCAATTCTTTACTTCATTTTTATTCTCAATACATGCCTTATGTTGCTTATTTGAAGAGCATGACAATGACAATACAAACACTATAAAGCCAAAAACTATGTTTTTCATTGTTACACTTGTTAAATGATTAACCAACTAATTATTTTTTTCTTTCCAGTCTTTGTATATATCAATCCTATCCGTCTTTGATGCATCATCAAAAAAACGGGCACCTTTCCCTATTTGATTGTTATCGCCTAATTCATCGCGACCGGTTTCAATCAATTTCATTAATTCTTTCACTTTTTCAGGATGACTTTCAGCAAGATTGTGCTGTTCTTCCTTGTCTGTTGTCAGATTATACAATTGTGTTTCGTCTACCTGGTCAATCTTCCTGCCCCTCCACTTCATATACCCTGGTTTCTTTGGACGGGGCAACACTAATTTCCACCCCCGGTCTCTGACTGCCTGCAAATGGGTATAGGCATAGTAGAAGAATCGATCGTGTTGACTTTTATCTCCTTTCAGAATAACATTGCAGAAGCTTTTGCCATCAATCGCTAAATCATGAGGCAACTCAGCTTTTGAAAGCTCTGAAAATGCAGGCAGAAAATCCATGGTTGTTAACAGTTCATCATTAGTAAGACCTTCGGCAATATGCCCTTTCCATTTCATGATGCAAGGTACACGAACGCCCCCTTCCCATGTTTGTGCTTTAGCTCCCCTGAGTGGATGAGCACTCCCGGCATGATCGCCAATCTTTTCTTCAATCCATGGTCCGTTATCCGAAACAAAAACGACCAATGTATTTTCTTCCAGGCCTTCTTCTTTTAAAACTTTCATAACCTCACCCATACTCCAATCCAGTTCTTCAATTACATCACCGTAAAAACCACCATTTGATTTCCCCCGGAAGCTTTCAGAAGCTCCCAATGGCACATGTGGCATATTATGAGACAGGTATAAAAAGAAGGGTTTGTTTTTGTTATTCCTGATAAAATCAGAGGCCTCTTTGGTATACATCCGGGTCAGCTGTCCCATTTCCTCCACCGTGTTGATGACCCTTAGTGTATCATGATTTCTTAAAATACGGCATCGATGCTTAGACTGTCCTATCAATTTTGAATTACCATTATACTGTGGCGTTCCATAATAATAATCGAAGCCCTGGTTAAGTGGCATTTGCTCAAGTTCCTCACCCACATGCCACTTTCCAATGCAGGCAGTCTGGTAGCCCCTTGTCTTCAATACCTCAGCAATGGTCAGTTCTTTGGGATGAAGTTTTGTATGAAAGTTTTTGGCATTCCCGGGTTCGGCTATACGAATGGGGTAACACCCTGTGAGCAATGCCGCTCTTGAAGGACCACACAAGGGCTGTGCATAGAAACTGGTAAATCTCATGCCCTGATTTGCCATTGCATCGAGATTAGGCGTCTTAATATTTGGTGAACCATAACATCCCACATCATTGTAGCCCTGATCGTCGGTCAAAAAAATGATGAAGTTAGGCTTAGCTGGCCTTTTGCCATGTGAGCAGGAGGATATGGCAATCGTAAGCAGGGTAAATAGTATTAGATATGTTCTTTTCATTTTATATGACACTTGAAGCTAAACACTTATCAATCATCAAAGGACTTACCATCTGTCACTCCCTCCCAATCATCGGTTCTGAAAGGAGAAGCAGGTAGGCCCTCTTTATTATAAAGGTTGAATTCAGCCGGATTACGTGACCAGGCAAAACGAACAGCTACAGGCTTTTCAACTTTATCTGACCATACAATCACTTTATCACCTTGAAGTTTTGCTTTTGCCCAATGAAACAGTTTATCTGCTCCGGCGATTTCAAACTCATTAATGTAACCATGTTTACTTTTTGCCAATAGTCCTGAACCAATATGTTCGAAGCTAATGATGGCTTTATTGCCTTTTATCTGCATGGTTTCATAGATTGGCCCTGAATGAACAATCTCTTTACCATAGGCTACTTGTAAGGCTGATAGCATTAAACGATTCCCAACATCCTGTTTGTTTTTAGGGTGGATATCGTTTGCCTCACCAATATCAATGGCGACCGCCATTCCAGTATTATCCAGATGTAGTGTTTTAGCCTGGCTTTCGCGTAATTCAGCCCAGGCATCGTTTTTAGGCTTCTTTTCTGGCTGTTGATAGTTGGCCAATTGTACAAATAAAAAAGGGAAATCACCTTGCTGCCAATCTTCACGCCAATTGTTAATCATGTTTGGAAAAGTAAGAGCATACTCTTTCGATCTGGGTGTATTAGACTCACCCTGGTACCAGATAACTCCTTTGATACCATAAGGAATGAGGGGATTAACCATGGCATTGTACAACAAGCTGGGGACATCGTTTGGGAAGGGTTTAAAATCCGGTATGACAGTATCTACTTTAAATCGCCATTCGCCACTTAACGGAACCTTCTTATCTTCAAGCTGAAGGAATAGTTTGTCAGCCTTGCTGGCAAAACCACCTTTGTAATATTTATCTTCTACACGAACGGTAATGTTGTTTTTACCAACTTTCAATAGTTGAGCTGGCAACGGGTAATTACGCTCAACTGTATTGGCCCAGTTTAATCCACCCACTCTTACCCCATTTACCCATGTGATATCCGAATCATGGATTTGTCCCAAATGTAATTGAGCAACACTGTGCAAGTCATCAGTCCTTAAATTAAAATCAAAGCTAAACCATACTCGGCCATTAAGTCTATTGTAGCCAGCATTCTCCCATAAAGTTGGTAAGGTCATACTCAACCATTTACTTCGATCCGTATCGGGTAGCATCCATTGTTCCTTCATGCCCTTTTCCTTTTCAGGGAAACCACCTAAAGCTTTCTTAAGGTCATTCTCATATTTCCGAGCAGCAGTTGAATAATCGTATTTATCAATTCGTTCTCCAAAATCTGCATATTTGGGCAGTTTAGTGATGAATGTCTTAGATGTCCAGGTTTCAGCACAGGTGCCTCCCCATGACGTATGAATCAATCCTATGGGTACATCAATTTCTTTTTGCAGATCTCTACCAAAGTAATAGCCTACCGCAGAAAAGTTTTTGACCGTTTCAGGACTACATTCCTTCCATTTGCCATTTGGAATATTATCAACCGGTACGTTGCTAACCGTTCGTGGTACTTCAAACAAGCGGATATTTGGGTAGTTAGCCTCTTTGATCTCCTGTTCTGCATTATTGGATTTGGAAACCGGCCACTGCATATTGGATTGTCCTGAGCAAATCCATACATCGCCAATCAGAATGTTTTTAAGTACAACTTCATTTTTTCCACGAATGGTCATCTCATATGGCCCACCAGCTTTCATGGGCTCCAAAACCATAAGCCATTCACCCGCTTTATCCGCTTCAGCTCTCAGTTTTTGCCCCTTAAAAGTCAGCCATACTTTTTCACCAGGATCAGCATTCCCCCATACTTTCACATTCATATGGCGTTGCAATACCATGTTATCGGTGAATACATCGGCTAGTTTAACATCGGCCTTACTTGTTACGGCACTGATAATTAGTGCTATTACTGTTGAAATTAACCTGAGGGTAATCATCCTTTTTATATTTTATATTTAAACGTCAGACTTTCAGCTCCATCAATAGTATTCACATTTCTGAAAGTATGTAGTTTATATGCTCCTAGTTTAAATGTCTTAAGAATCAATTTGCCATGAAGAACCTTTAAATTCACCAGGTAATCCTCACCATCTTTCGAGACCTCACACATACCCCAGGCCGAACCATTCGACCAGAAATACTGACCTGGCTTATCGGTAAATTTAATGGACTTGTCAACCGCAGAATACAGAAAACCACTTTCTGCCAACAGGCTTGCCCAGGAAGCCATGGCACGTGCATAGTGGTGACCACATTCTGCCTCATCGAATGGATTTCTCTTTTGTCCGTTATAGCGGTCACGTATATTTGTAATGCATTCCAACCCCTCCTGCTCCATGCCTTCGTATAACATACCAACGGCAGCGGTATATTCAAAACCCGTCATGACTTCCGACCAATATGGAAACGGACTTTTGGGACGACCACCATGGGGCCAGCTCGCCATCAGCAGGGCTTTCTCATCACCCATAGCATAGGAACGCATGTTGTTAAAATGCTCATACATATCTTTGCGCTGGTTGTATTTCAAAATACTCTCCAGGGTGGTTTTCACATTATCTTCCTTCACCAAATACCCTAAACCAAGTACATGCGCCATGTATTGTCCTACCAGTTGATCCACCAAACAACCGGTTTCCAATTGAAAGGCAGGATCTGCAACGCTCTTACTACCCATGCCTGACATCAAGCCTTTGGCTATAGCATCTTTGCTCTCCGGTGTTTGTATTTTATGTACGTAATACTCACCATTGAATAAATGATCGTCGGTCCACTCAGAACCATACTTGTATAGCTTCTTACATTTCTTAGCAAAGGCTTTGTCATTGTGGTGAAGCGCCATCTTTTCAGCCGCTTTCAAGGCTCCCAGGTACCAGATTTGCATCTGCGGATTAGGTCCAAAATACTCTACATCCATGGTGTTGTGTTGCACCCCTTCCATCACACCATCCACATCGCCATCCCAGCCATTCTCCACCCAGGCAAAAGCCATGGCAGCTTTTACTTTTGGCCAGTATTGCTTTAAAAAATCATCATCACCAGACAGTTGCCATTCACGGTAAAACTTCATTATGGTGCCCATCTGGCCATCAGCAGCAGCCACATCAATGCCCGAAGCACCTTGTTTCAATGGCAGTTTTGTTCTGAAGCCCATATGGCCTTTACTGTTCATGGCATATTTAAACTCCACCTCACGCATACCTCTGGCTAAATCATTAAAGAGAAAAGCTGTTGACTGCTCATAGTTCCAAACATGCGAGCATGAACCAAAACAAGAACCGAATCGATCCATGATACCTTCCCAGCCAAATAGGTAACCATCAGCCGTTCGAAATACCGTTTGTGAGCGCAATGTACTTAAGTTGAATAGAGCCGCTTCTTTTAAGACCTCTGGATAAGTACTCGCTTGCAGAGCATTGACAAAAGTGAGTGTCTGATCGGTTAACTCAGGTAAACGTTCTACTACTTTTTCAATCACATCCCAGGCATTATCATATTGAGTGGAATAATAGTTAGTTAACTTTTCAGACGACCATGCAAAACGGTTAGGGAAATTCCATGTCAGATAGAAAGTGAATGTTTTTGTTTCTCCTGCTTTAAGAGTATTGGAAACAGCTAATGATGCCATTGGGTCCTGGTCAAAAGACCTGTCTTTTTCTGTCAACAAACCGTCAACACTAAAGTCATCCCAGAAATCCAGTACACTGTTTCCCCATCGGTTATGCCCTGAACTAGTCCGATAGGAGATTTCTCCATCATTGTTTTTTGGTGTTGACAGGGCCAAAGTTCCCCATGCTGGATCGTCTTTATCTACACCTTCGGAATACATATAAATACCCTGAAGATTATCAGTTGATTTATATTCGTTCCTATTGTTTTTGGCTCCTGTAGGGATAAAATCACCTTTCCAGTCAGACGTATGCTTGCGTCCATCCTTTCCAATAAAATTGCGGATATTTCCTGAAACAGATACTTCAATATCGTCATTGCTCGTATTGGTCACTTCGTAGTTGAGAACTGCCATTGGTATACCTGAAGCATCGGCATCGCCAGGAATAAGCGGGTTATAACCCACAATTTTGACAGTAACAGGCATTGTTTTATCTGCCAGGTTAACGATACCGAATGGATAGGTGGATTCAAATGAAGCTTCTCGAAAACGGGGAAAGCCATGATGATCGACGGAACGCCCTTCGTAATGCTGATAATCGGCGAAATGAATGGGGCCCAACAAAGCTTTAGAATTAGGTAACTCACCTTTCTTTTTGGTATAGATGGCAAAGAATGGTGCATCATTACCAGGGGTTACTGTACTGTAGCCCTTTGCAGGCACATTCATTATCTCCCAGTCCTTTAGTTGACCTGAGCCACCAAGAGAAACCGTTCCTGTACCAATTCCCCCCATTGGTAGTGCAATTCGGTAAAGATGATCCTTATCGTATTGTCTAAGTGATGTGATTTTGTTACTTAATAACTCCTCTTGAGCTGATGTATTCACCACCAAAGTAGTGGTAAAGAACAACAACAATGCTTTTGATAATTTCATCATTATTTCGTCTTATCGTAGAAAGTAGCGACCAGCCTACATATCAAATATCTCTTTTTTGTAAAAATAAACCTGAATATTCCTAATAATGAGCGTAAACTTGACAATGCTTAACTCATATTCTATTTCCGGATTAATTATTGGAAACAAAAAGTTTAACTTCTAAGGAGAAAATAACTTATAAAGCTCTTCAAAGGAAGGATTAAAATAGATATGAATACTATTTTGTGTACCGCGGTATCTAAATAAGGTAATTACAGACAATTATTTACCTGGTAGCGCACTTTAGATACTTTTAGTAAGAGGATTATTCGAAAAAGGAAAATGCCAGATTTTCCGGCTCTCTGTTTTGTTTTGATAGTCTATCAATCGAGCTGATAATCTGGCATTTGTTGCATTGTTTATTAGTCCTGAGGTTGTACTAACTGGTACTTCCTGTCATATAGATCGACCTGTTCACGTCTCCATTTGTTACCTTCGAGATACAATACCTGTGGGCGGGATATATCCCAATCGCCTAACTTCTTAAGCATTCGCTCAACCCGTTCGCGATGTTGGTCGGCCACATCGTTTTGTTCCGACACATCCTCTTTCACATTATAAAGCATTGGCAAACGGTCTGGCATACGAATCAATTTCCAGTCACCCTCGCGAATACCTGCACTGATGGTAAAACGCCAAAGCATCTCCTCATGTGGACGCTTCGCTTCATCGCCATTGATAAATGGGAATATATTCACGCCGTCTAACCTGGCCTTATTATCAACAGTACCTCCGGCCAAGGCCACAAAGGTTGGTGTCAAATCCAGGCTAGAGACAGGATAATTGTATTCTACACCAGCTTTTAACTGTTCTGGCCAACTCATAACAAAAGGTACACGGATACCCCCTTCCAATAGAGTTCCTTTTGCTCCTCGCAATGGCATGTTTAAAGACGCATTGTGGTGACAAGGCCCACCATTATCACTGAAAAAGACAACAACTGTATTCTCATCGATCTTTTGCCTTTTGAGCTCTTTCATAATTCGACCTACATTCACATCAAGACGGTGTACCATTGCACAATACGTACGACGTTTCTCGTCTTTAATATGTGCATACAGCTTAAGATCCTCTTCTGTGGCCTGCATGGGAGCATGAGGTGCATTAAAGGAAGCATACAGGAAAAATGGCTCGTCTTTATGACGGCGAATAAAATCCACACATTCATCCCCTTTATCATCGGTTATGTAAGTAATTGGCTGCGGTTCCTTGTAATTACAAAGTATCTTATATGGATAAGGTTTGCCATTGGGTTGATTGGCGAAATAATTATGACCACCTCCCAGATAGCCCCAAAACTCATGAAAGCCCCTTTTTAAGGGATGGAAATGCTCAGCTTCCCCCAGGTGCCACTTACCTATCAGACCATTAACATATCCCAATTCAGCCAATCGGTCGGCAATGGTGGTTTCATCCACCGGCAAACCAACAAAATTCTCGTCAAACTGCGGCAAGTCAACGATTGGATTATTATCAAAGCCAAAGCTGACCTGGTTACGGCCGGTCATTAAGCCTGCTCGTGATGGTCCGCACACAGGTGCTGATACATAGCCTTGGGTAAATGTTACACCTGCATTTGCCAGAGCATCAATATGTGGGGTTTTAATTTGTGTGCTACCTGTAAAACCAACATCTCCATAGCCCAAGTCATCGGCCAGTATGATGATGAAATTGGGCTTTATATGCTTATCCTGAGCTAAAGCATAATTAGTAAGAATACTGAAAACAAACAGTACTATAATTCGCGATAATTTATTCATACCTGAATACATCAATTACTTCTTATTAAACTTCCAGACTTTTCACTCTTGTAAGAGGTATCCATCCAATATATTGTTTACAAACAGTGCATTCTCCATCCATAACACAACCTCCTTTAGCTGTAAACTCATTCAAAAACAACTCAGCCTTTTTAAGATAAGACACTTGCTCATCATGACAGTTGCCACAAACAAAATGAATGATAACATTTTCACCTGCCTGATCCTGCAATTTATTGGTAAGATCATCCATGCTTTAATTATTTGGTTTGTAAAAGTATTTCTCCTTGCATCAGTCCTTCTCCGTTGACCAACAAGCTTATCTCACCTGCATCATCATTGGACTGAACCGTTACCACCAACTGTCCGTTAAAAGCCTTCATGGTAGGCTTGTGAAACATCTCCATGGATGTTGCATCTCCATTACAAACGGCTTTAAAGCGGCCGGCTCCTGTCACATTAAATGCTAATTGATGATTAGCATGGGGACAAAGGTTGCCATCTCTATCAACCACTGAAACAGTGACGTATGACAAATCCTGTCCATCAGCAGTAATGGTTTGCCGGTCTGCACTAAGCTCTATATGGTGAGCTTTTCCGGCCGTATGTATTTCTTTTTCAGCAACAGCTTTCCCTTGTTCATCGAAAGCTACTACCTTAAGGCTTCCCGCCTGGTATTCCACGTCATTCCACATCAGGCGGTACCGGTGTTGCTTACTTTTATCCTTTGTTTTGGTGCGAATACCCTGGCTAAGTCCATTAACAAACAATTCAGCACTATTGTAATTGGTATAAACATATACAGGGGTTATTTCGCCTTCACGTCCCTCCCAGTTCCAGTGCGGTAGAATATGTAAGGTTTCATCACGGGTATTCCAGCGACTACGGTACAGATAATACCTATCTTTAGGTAAACCGGCTAAATCACATATACCAAAATAAGAGCTACGTGATGGCCAGAACTGATCAAAAGGTGTTGGTTCACCCAGGTAATCAAAACCTGTCCATACAAATTCACCGATCACCCACTGTTTATCATCCTGCAACACGAAGTCATCTTCAGGCAAGTTAGACCAACCGCAATATTCCATGTCGTAAGATGAGCACTGGTAGGTATCTCCATAGATCGCTTCTTTCTGCTGTTTGGAGGCGTTGTAATCATCTTTGATCTGCTCCACCGGGAAACGGTAGAATCCCCTTGTGCTCACAGTCGATGCTGTTTCTGAACCCAACAACATGCCTTGTGGAAATTTCGAGTAAGCTTCTTCATACAGGTGCACGCGATAATTTAGACCCGGGATATCCATGACTGCGCCGAAACCGCTCTTCATGGTTGCTTCGACCTGATCCATACCAACTGTGACTGGTCGGGTCGGATCTTCACGGTGAAAGATTTCCTGCAGCCACCTGGCACGTTCCACTCCTTCTTCTCCATGCTGGTCAGGCACTTCATTTCCGGAACTCCACATGACAATACATGGGTGATTACGTGTGGCATGAACTAAATTAACCACGTCTTTTTCAGCCCACTCATCGAAAAACAGGTTGTAACCGTTTTTCATCTTCGGCTTTTTCCACTCATCAAAACTTTCTGCCAGAAACAAAAAGCCCATCTCATCGCATAATTCAAGCTGCTCAACAGATGGCATGTTATGGGACGAACGAATGGCATTACAACCCATATCTTTCAGTATAGTCAGTTGGCGTTTTAATGCCGCTTTGTTTACAGCTGCCCCCAGGGGCCCCAGATCATGATGCAGACAAACACCCTTAAACTTGGTTACTTTGTTGTTGAGTATGAATCCCCCTTTATCAGCATTGTATTCAATTTGACGGATACCAAAGCGAACAGTCTCCTGGTCTTTCAGCACATTCTTCTTGTATAAACGCAACTCGGCGTAATAAAGATTGGGTGTTTCCACATCCCAGATAGCGGGATTATTAAGCGTGATGGATTGCTCGAATTCATTCCCCTTCTTTGCTTCACTTGTATTGCTTGCTACAATATTTCCTTTTACATCCTTTATAATGGTTTCAATACGATCGCCACTTCCGTTTATTTTACTTTTAATATTGACAATAGCAAGCTTTTCAGTCACTTTCGGAGTTGTAATAAAATGTCCCCAATGTTTGAAAGACACTTCGTCCTTGACGATCAATTGAACTTTGCGATATAAACCAGCCCCAGGATACCACCTGGACGAGTAAGGCATATTTTCCAGACGTACAGCTAATAAGTTATCTCCGGTTTGCAGGTATTGACTAATATCAAAATAGAAATAGTTGTAACCATTCTTCCATTCGCCAACCTTTTTACCATTGATAAAAACCTGTGGTTGACTCATGGCCCCATCAAAGCTTAACAGCACCTTTTTTCCACGTTGATAATCGGATACTGTAAACGTTTTGCGATACCACCCTACTCCTACGTGAGGTAAGGCGCCTGTTCGACCTGTTTTTTCTGTGGCTATCTTCTCATTATTCTGTTTGATAATACCACTTTGCTTATCAACCTCTTCATCAAAAGGCCCTTTTATGGCCCAGTCATGCGGTACCGATACCGTTTCCCAATTATCAGTATTACAATCCGGTTTTTCTGCCCCCTTTATATCCTCATTGATAAAATGCCATTGGCTATCCAGTAACTCCACCCTCCTTGAAGCGGAATCGTTTTGTGCACATCCCGCCAGAACCTGACTCATTACTATCAAACTAATTATTACACTCTTCATATCTGCTTATATTCGTTAAGCGCTTGTTATTGCTTTGTCGCTTCGTATCTCACTGACGGCTTATAATCCTGAATAATTCCACCCTCGGGAAACGCTTCATTATTTGCACGGTTGCTAAACGCTAATTCCATCAATTCTACAATTTCAGGGTGGTTGGCAGCCACATTGTGTTTTTCTTCCATATCATTATCTAAGTTATACAACTCAGTCTTTGAATCAAGCCCGTAGCGTACACCTTTCCACTTGCCAATACGTGCCGACTGACGGAAACCTCCATTAGGCATGATACGAAACCAGCCGTCCAGCTGAAATTCCCAATTCAGGTACTCATGTGCCATTTGTTCATTACCCATTAGGGTCGGAAGAAGAGATACTCCATTGGTACCGCCCGGAAGATTAGCATTCGCTACCTGGGCAAAAGTCGGCATCAGATCCTGGGCGCTTCCAATATGCTGTGATTCATGACCTGCCTGTATCTTACCTTTCCAGTATGCGATCATCGGTACCCGAATACCGCCTTCATACAGATCACGTTTAATACCTTTAAACTGACCATTACTTTTGAAGAATTGAGGACTGTGACCACGCCCCTCCTTATGTGCACCATTATCGCTGGTGAATATGATTAGGGTATTATCCAATTCTCCCATCTCTTCCAGTTTGGCCAACATTCGTCCTACCTGCTTATCTAAAAGCGTGATTTTTGATGCGTGAAAACGTTCAGCTTCCGGCCAGTCCTTATCCTGATAAAGGGTGTTATTCCCAATGGTATATTCATGTCCATGCGGGGCACGGTATGACATAAAGAGGAAAAACGGCTTCTCTGAATCAATTGTATCCAACCAGTTAAAGGCGAGATTAGTTCTGAAATCATCCTTGCATTCCCACTCATTCACATGGTAATAAATGGAATCTTTCATTCCGTTAATCCAATGCATTTGTTCATCAAACACTCTTCCTCCAAAGCGTGAACTCCACTGCTCCTGAACAGCATAATCAAAACCCCGGTTATAAGCCCATGTTGATAAGTCATTTGGATCTCCCAAATGCCATTTACCTACAAATCCGGTTTGATAGCCAGCCTGACGCAGCATTTCAGCCATGGTGGTGTCATTTTTTTCAAGTGCCACTCGCATCCATTGGTCATCAGCGAAATGACCGCTGTTACCGCGAATGGTATTGTAGGATGAGGACTTACCCGTCATTAATACGGCACGCGACGGTGAACAAACCGCATTACCGGCATAAAAATCGGTAAAACGCATGCCTTGTTTTGCCAGGCTATCCAATACTGGCGTTTGTATTTTTTCCTGTCCATAACAGCCTAATTCTCCATATCCCATATCATCGGCCAGTAGCAGCAGAATGTTAGGCTGTTTATCTATTGATCCGGGCTTTTCTTTGCTGCTACAAGCAAGAAAAAGGCTTGCAATTATAAATGTGTATATAAATTGTATATGCTTCATTGATGTGAGGTCTTTGTATCTTGCAACGTAATTAGCGCGTTACTTCGTTATTTTTAATACGTTCAATTTCGGCCTGAAACTTTTTAACCAGTCTCTTATTCTTATCGGCAATATTTATTTGCTCTCCAATATCAATTGATAAATCAAATAACTGGGGTACGTTTGAAGTGCCAGACTCTATATTTTTTTCAAGCTTGATCCAGCCTGGATTTTTCTTAGTCGGATGGATGTACTTGTAATTTCCATGACGTAATGAAAGTGTTACTGATTCTTCCAGTAAAAAATCACGTCCCTTGTCAGACTGTCCGGCGAAGGTAGACCACATGGCATAACTATCAGGAGCTTCTGTGGCTGTTAGCTCATGACCTATTAATTCGGCAAATGAAGCATACAAGTCGGTTTGTGTCACCAATGCATTACTTTCTTTTGCCTCAATGGTGCCCGGCCAGTACACAATGGTAGGAACCCGGGTTCCCGCCTCGTAAGCACTGTACTTATTTCCCCTGTATGGACCTGCCGGTTCATGTTTACCCAATAACTCTACAGATTCATCGGTATAGCCATCATCCAACACAGGTCCGTTATCGCTTGAGAATACAATGAGTGTATTTTCACTAAGTCCTCTTTTTTCAAGATGTTTAACCAGCTCTCCGGTGATGTAATCCATCTGAACAATGGCATCACCCCTTACCCCCATATTTGTAGCACCTATAAAACGTGCATCGGGTAAACGTGGTACGTGAATATCGTGAAAAGCAAAATATAAAAAGAATGGCTGATCCTGATTGTCATCAATAAAGGTACGTGCTTTATGTAACATTTGGTAAGGCACTGTTTCGTCGCGGAAACGAGCTGCATTACCCCCCGACATGTAACCAATGCGACTAACACCGTTCACAATGGTTTTACCATGAAATTTATCTGAAGGATAACGCAGTAATTCAGGATTTTCAATTCCCGTTGGATCATTGCCCACTTTCTTCTTATAATCGATTTTAATTGGATCTTCGGGATCCAGACCAACAACATGATGATTCTCCAGCATAACCGAAGGTACACGGTCGCCTGTTGATGGAATCAGATAGCTGTAATCAAATCCTATTTCCAATGGTCCGGGAGCTACTTTGCCATTCCAGTCCACATCCCCATTTCCCAATCCTAAATGCCATTTCCCAATAACAGCCGTACTGTAGCCATTTTGTTTTAACATACCAGGCAATGTTGGCCTGTCGGTACTAATCAACAGTGGAGCATCTCCGGGTAATACTGCCGCATCTTTCCGAAAAGCATAACGTCCTGTTAGCAATGAGTATCGCGATGGTGTGCAAGTTGCAGCCGAGCAATGGCCATCGGTAAACTTAATGCCACCCTTTGCTAATTTATCCACGTTGGGTGTATTTACCTCTGTTGCGCCATAGCTGCTTAAGTCGCCATAACCTAAATCATCTACATAAATGATAACGATATTTGGTTTGGTATCCTGGGCACAGGCAAGTCTTAGCAGCAGCAGACTCAATATAATTAAAGATAGTTTCTTCATCACTTAAATATTATTTCTAATTGTCAGATGGAACTCTTAAATAAATTCAACATTCTCAGTGAAAAATTGAATTTACATAATCGTTTCATAGTCCGGTTCTAAAAGTTGATACTTTGTCAATTTTAAAACTAGCTATAAAGTATACCAATAAGTGTCACAGATTAGTCAAGGGCTATCTGATATAAGGCAATGGTGGTTTTGTGTTAATTTTAGGCTTATTTTGCGCACATTTCCTGGCACAACTTATTGTCTTTGCATTGATTTACAAGCCAATGATTCAATTTGATTTATTGGTCTTTGGTGAGAATCTGCACAACAAACATCCTGATTTAATGTTTCGTATTGTTCATTGCCACACAAATACCAATCAATATCTTATAGCCTGCTTGACTATTAATGGATGATTTAAGCTTTAAATCAGATAAAATACGCGTTGTAATCACGCCTATTCTATCTGATCATATTTATAAATTATCTATTTAGAATGCTCTTCATCTTCTCATCGTCCTTAAAAAAGACTTCAATCATCTTTTTCTTCCAGTCTGCATCATAATCGTCCATTTGATCCTTAGCCCACACCGGAACTTCAGTGCTGGTTTTTAGTTCCATCATGTTATTTTCAAAAGCATTATCCACACAATATGTTTGAATGCTTTCACCATAGAACATGCGATATGGTTCTGTAAATTCCATTTGGTTATTGGCAACCAATGTTTTATTGGCCCATGGTCCGCCCCAATTATCCATCTGGATAAAAGTCCGGTCAATGTCAGTACTTTCTTTCTCAGGAAAAAGAAAGAGATTGTGTTGTATGTAATTGTTTTCTACCGGACCGGATATATGCATGCAAGGCGAAAACCAACCACGGCGCTCTGTGGGATAAGGGCGGATGCCATCATTGACACTTACATTATAGCGCACAATGGTATTTTTAGTTCCAACATTTGAAGGTGTATTGATGGTGTTACCTTTATTGCATATTAAAAGGAAACCACCATAGTTATCATGACTGTAATTGTACTGAATGGTGGTATTGATGCAGTTCCAGTCCGAATCAAAACCCTGTCCGTCCCATTTGGCTGTATGGCCTGATACTTCATTAAACTGAATAAGGGTATTATCGGCACTCCATGGCCAAATGCCTGCCGCGGCTTCAGCATGTGATAATATATCGGGGCAGTCACGCATGGTATTGTATTCAATTAATGCGCCATCGGTTCCTATAGGTACAATGCCGTCGCCAGGTATACCTTCCAGGAGGTTATTTCTAATGATCACATTGGTGGATGGGTGCCAGTTATCCCTTTTGGTATAGCCACGAGCATTAATACCATTGCGGGCACAATCCTTCAGGTGACAGTTTTGAATAATTAAACTGTCAAATGTAGTGATGTATTTATCACCATGGTTACACCATAAAATGGCCGAACCACCACCTTTGCTTTTTACCAGGCTGCCATTCACATCGTGGATAAACAGATTATCAAGTATAATGTGTTTTGTTTCACCACAGTTCTCAGCTTCTACAATCAGCCCTCTGCGACCATTCTCTCGTTCTGATCCTTTGTTGGTAATTTCCAAATCGTACAATTCTACATAAGCCATATTGTACAGATGTACAGCTGCTTTAAATTTGCCCTCACCGTTTATTTTCGGTCTGTCTTCTCCTCCATATTTTGAAATGATAATGGGATTACCGGGCTTACCTATACCTTTGGGTTTTAACTGTCCACTATACGACGTGCCGCTTTTTAATAGTACATGTGTACCTGCAGATAAGGTAAGTGAATTAATTTTTTCAATTGAAGCAAAGGCCTTATCAGGTGTGGTGCCATTATTAGAATCATTCCCGGTATTGGCATCAACATAATAAGTAATGTAAGTCTTATCTGTTTGTTTGATATTATCTTTTGTACTGCATCCAAAGAGCATGATCGATGCAAATAATAGAGTTATATAATATGCTGTCTTCATTTTTCAGATTTGTTTTATAAATAAAAGAATGGCAGACCTCTGTGAGATCTGCCATTCAATCGTATCATATGTGATATATCTTCAAATCCATTGATTATTCAATCAATCTATTGAGCGTCCGGTTTTTTAAAAACTGCAATATCGTCCATAAATAAATCAGAAGCAGCAATACCATCGTTCTTAAAGAAATTAAACTTATATGTTCCCGTAGCAAGCGCAGTTAATTCAACTTCTTCAGTTGTCCATTCAGTAGTAGACTTTAAATCCCAAGTCACAGCTGTTCCAGTAGCAGATGGTGTGTAAGAACCAACGGTAGTATTAGTAGCTGCATCTGTATTCCACTTGTAAGTATATCTGAAAATATATACTTCACCTGCTTCTAATACAATATCTTTCTGCATAAATGAGCCTTTTTTATTGTGAATACGACCACAAAAATCGCCTCGGTACACATCAATGACATCACTTCCAACAGCTCCATTACCCCACGTATTCCAACCTCCTGGAAATGCTTCTTCAAAATCACCATTGGCAAGCACGTTAAGCGGTTGACTTCCCATTGAGGTGGCTGCATCAGCTTCTCCAAATGGACTGTAAGCAACAAGGCTATATTCTTTAGGGGAAGCAGTTCCTTCATAATCAATATATGTCGTTTCAGTTAATTGATCGGCTATTACCTGACCGTCCACTAAGATTTTGTAATACTGAACATTATCAACCGGATCCCATTTAAGCTCTACAAAAAATGGGTTATCTCTGGTTGCAATGAAATTTCCAGGTGTTACCGGAGGTGGAGCCTGAGTAATAATCCCGTCATCAACAGCTGCTTCAGCCTCACCACACGTACTGTAAGCAATAACAGAGTATGTCTTAGCATATATTGTTACATCATTATCAGTATATTCTGTTTCTGTTACATCGGCAATTACTTCACCTTCAACTTCAATTCGATAGCCGGTAGCGTTTTTATCGGCATCCCATGTCAGAACAATTTTTGTTGCATACTCCTCGTCGGAAGCATTAAAATTGCTAACCATAGCAGGTGTACCAAATAATTGACCTGTTCCTGACACCGATTCAGCATCTCCATGTGTATTCGTTGAAACAATTTTGTAGTTAATTAAATCATTATGATCAGGGACATATACAAACATCGTCTCTGTAAGACCTTCAACTATCAAAGTTTCGTCGGCATATATATCATAACCAGCAGCTCTGGGAATTGTATCCCATTCAATTATAACTTCGGAGCAAGAGCTTGTTATTTCGAGTCCTGTTACTGATGCAGGCGTATCTGTACGGGGTGCTGGCGTTAATGCTTCATCAACACTAAACTCCCCAATTGTATACTGTTCTTCACAACCTACAATCACCATTGCAGCAGCTAGTAGGCTAAGAAATATATTTTTGCGTATCATATTCAAAAATTTTTAAAGTTCATATCCTACCAACCAGGGTTTTGTCCCAGGTTAGAATTAATCGTCGTTTCGTTGTAAGGAATTGGATACAGGTACATCTTATCATCCCACAAGCGATCATCAACCAGCTTTTTACTATAGCTAAAAGTACCGCCATTGTTGACAATTTCAATACCATAAATATCTTCCGTCACATTATCCGGATTACTGCTGTCAAATAACCTCCAGCGACGAACATCCCAGAAACGGTGATCTTCAAAAGCTAACTCCACCTGACGCTCACGTATAATGGCTGCACGTAATTCGGCTTGTGATAAACCTGATAAAGCAGGCAAGCCAACTGCAGCTCGTGTGCGTACCATGTTCAATGCAGTTGTAGCATCCATCATAAAACCAGCAGGGGCACCTGTTGGACCATATGCTTCATTCATTGCCTCGGCCAGATTTAGATAAACTTCTGACAAACGGAAAATCACCCATGCGTGCTCTTTCGTATTGGCATTACTACCTGCAATCGTAATATCCTCACGAACATATTTCTTCAGGTAATAACCTGTTGGTGTGGCATCGGCCAATGGCAGACCGTTAGCTCCATCTGTAAATGTTTCAACAGTTGTTGATTTCCAAGTACTACCATTAACAATGATCGTTTGTTTTAAACGTGGATCACGGTTATCATATGGATTGGCAGGATTAAATACAGAACTGCCCGGTGCTGACCAAACACCGTCAACCAGCATGACATCAAAACCATCGGATGTCTGATAGGCATCCACCAGGTTCTGACTCGGACAAGTAGCATTTCCGTTGGCTCCTTCAAAACCCATCGGGAAATTTGCTTTCTCAAAAAGACTAGAATTAGCATCTCTTCTTTCGAAAATTAACTCAGAACTGGCACGATTATTAAAAGAGCCCTTTGACATATCACTACTGTTGTAATACTGTGCATCAAAGCCATATGCAAAATCTGGGTTGATAAGAAAAGCATTGGCGGCAGTTGCTGCTGCTTCCCACTTAGTTAAATCACCTGAAGCATTATGTAATGGGCTAGCTGCATACAGTAAGGCTCTCTGTTTTAATGCATAAACAGCACCACGTGTAACCCTGCCGGTTTCTACAAACACCTGATTACTCCAGGTAACTGGTAGTTCTTCACTAATGGCATCGCATTCAGAAACAATGTAATCAATCACGTCGTCGAAGTTTGAACGCTCAATGTTATTGATTTCGTTTACATCGTCTACTACACCTTCCGGCATAGGAATATCTCCGTACCGTTTGGCCAATTCGAAGTAAAAGAAAGCTCTCAGAAATCGTGCTTCGTATTGAAACTTGTCATATCTTTCCTGCTCTTCTTCATAATCCTCATTGTACTTATAATCATCGAAGGTACGTCCTTCAATCTGGTCCAGGAATAAGTTAACCGAACGTATACCTGTATAGTAATTTGACCAGTTGTTGTCTAGGGCCTTGAAAGCAGACCACTGTCCATTAGTGAATTTCTGCACATCGTGATTCTGCTTAACATATTCTGCTTCATCGGTGGCGGCTGAGCGCATGGCCTGGTTTGATTCATCTTTTTTAATGCCATCATAATCATAGTCTGATGGCAAGGTGCTATAAATATCAGCAAGAAATTGTCTGGTTCGGTTATAGGTACTAAAGATTGTTTCCGGATCATCGTAAAATGAGTGCTCGGTGTAATCCAGGAAATCATCACATCCGGTGAAGAATGTTACCAGAAAAATTGATAATATAATATTTCTAATCATGTCTACCTTTTTTAAAATTAAAATCCTACGCTTAAACCAATATTATACGATGTGAGCGTCGGGTAAACGGCTCCTATTTCCTCAGGATCCATAATCTCAATATTATCCACAGAGAATAAGTTCATGCCTCTAAAGAATACCTTGGCTCGCTTCAACTTAACTTTTTCAACCAATGTTTTTGGCAAGTGATAGTATACTTCTAAAGTGCGTAACTTAAGGTAGGAAGCATCACGCTGCCAAATAGTACTGGCGCGGTAATTGTTATCATTCTTCTCTGGCGTTAAACGTGGCAATGTCGCAGTTGAAGCAGTTGCCGGCGTCCAGCGATCATTTGAGAATTCGGAGATATTGTTATTGTTATACAATGGCCAGAATATGCTTGGTGTATTCAGCATAACTGATACATTGCTGGCTCCCTGGAAAATAGCACTAAATCCGGCGCCTTTGTATTCGGCTCCCAATGTTAGGGCATAATTCACTTCCGGTAACCAATTCTTGCCAATGGCAACAACATCAAACTCATCGATTTTATTATCTCCATTCTGATCTACATACTTCACATCACCAGGTCTTAACACCTGTGTAAAGGTATATTCAACGCCGTTATAGATATTATCAACCTCATTTACTTCTCCTTCATTAAAGAAACCTGCATCCTGTAATCCAAAGACCTGACCAACAGATTGACCGGTTCTGCTCAGGTAATCCCATTCGCGGAAAACTTCATTCTGTTCTATGATCTCGTTCTGTGCCATGGAGTATTGTGCACCAATGCTATAGCTGAAATCACCGATCTGATCATTCCATAATGCAGCAACCTCAAAGCCTCTGTTTTCAACAATACCATCAGATACCATTGTGGCCGGAACACCTATTACATTGGATGTAGAATTGGCTTCAGAAACAAGAATCTGGCTTCTTTCCTCGTAGAATACATCGGCATTCAGACTTAAACCTCTGAATAAACGGGCGTCTAAACCAAGGTTAATTTGCGTACTCTTCTCTGGTAATACATTAGGATTGGCACGACGACTCTCTTGTAATCCACCTAATTGATTATTATTATCACCATACCAGTATTTACCTCCACTTGCAAACTTCTGACGATGCAAATGTTGCTGATCTTGTTCCAGTCCAACCAAACCTGCAGATGCTCTTATTTTTAATAGGTTAATTGCATCAACACCACTCAGGAAGCCTTCTTCAGACAAAACCCATCCCAATGAAACGGCAGGATAAAACTGGAAACGGTTTTCCTCCGACAAAATATTATTACCACTGTAAGAAGCTGTAACACCTGCCAGGTACTTTTTATTGTATGCATAATTAACCTGGGCGGCATAGTTCACACGATGGAATGTATTATTCTGACCATAGGTCGTTTCAGTATCAACATGAAATAAACCAAATGCATTAACCTTATGCTTACCCCATTGTTTGTCGTAATCTAATTTTACAATACCGTTGGCATGGCGAGCCTGCCCACCTACTTCATCAGTAAATTCCAGGGCTGTATTTTCACCGCCACTCGTTGAAGTAAAGTCATATAACTCCCCATTAACTTCATCTATCTTAGCTGTTTTATAAACATACGCATAGTCCTTTCTTCTTGAATCCCAATAGGATACATTATTATCAAATGATACAGATGCAGAAATAGACAAACCTTCTGTTAATGCACTTAAATCCTGTTCAACACTCACATCTCCATAAAAAGTACGTTCATGAGAAATAGAATACCCTGTTTCATTTACATCCGCTATCGGATTATATGGATAAGTTGGAGAACCTCCAAATACACCATTGGCATACTGAATAGGGTATGCATTGGCAGGTGTTCCATACAAACGTCCAAATAATTTTTCAGAAGTCGCTTTTCCTGGACGATTTGTACCAGAAATTCGTCCGGCCAAATTGATCTTCAGCAAGGTACTCTTTGTTAACTCAATGTCAAGGTTGGTTCTTAAATTCGCACGTCGGTAATTCAGCTGTGTTGAATAACTATTATCATTTCGATCCTGTTTTAAAAGACCGTTACCGTCCATGTAATTCAAACTAACAAAATAGCGCGTACGTCCTTTTCCTCCCTGAAAAGTTGAATTAAAATCATGTACAAAACCCGTGTTCTGCAATACTTCATCCATCCAGTTAACATTAGGAAAATACTCAGGATATGTTCCATTTTTATAGGCATCCAATTCTTCCGCAGAATACAGATAGTCTTGACCATCCAATACCAGAGCTTCATTCATAGCACTGGCATAACCATAAGCATCCAGCATCTTCGGCAGTCGGAAAGCTTTATTGGTACTGTACTCATAAGAGAAATCTACCTTCATGCCTTCATCTTTACCGCGTTTGGTTGTCACTAAAATAACACCATTGGCACCTCTTTGTCCGTAAATGGCAGTTGCGCCTGCATCTTTTAATACAGTTACGCTTTCAATCTCGGCGATAGTTATTGTGGCAAGGTTACGTTCAAATCCATCAACCAATACCAGTGGTGCAGAGGTGTTGTCTAAATTAGCCTGACCTCGAACAAACAGAGTTGCACCCTGCCCCCACCAGTCGCCTCCATTCTGCATGACAGTTAAACCGGGAATTTGTCCGTACAAAGCGTTTGTTGGATTAACAGCAAAATACTTTGATAAATTTTCAGCGGTCGCTACGCCAGTGGCTGAAGATATTTCATTTGCCGCTTGCTTCACGCCATATCCAAGGTTCACGAGCGTTGAATCAGACACTTGTGCAGAAATTTGCCCAATGGTCAGCAAGCTGGTGCAGGATACGAAAAGAGCTCTTATTATATTTTTTATATTCATATTCTAACTTTTTTCTGTTTTACATACTTCCCATTGGTTACCATCCAGGATTTTGTACCAGGCCATATCCTTTTTGAATTTCATTCATAGGGAATGGTAACAAATACCATTTCGGTTCGAAGAATGTCCACCACAGTCGGCTGTTCACATTAATTTCAGGATAAGAGTAGCTAAAAGTTCCATCAGCATTCTTAGAAATCCATACATTATGTAAGGTTTGGTTAAATGCACTTTCTAGTTTATGACGTGTCATGTCAAACCAACGAACCTGCTCAAAACCAAATTCACATGCGCGTTCAGTCAGAATCTGATCAATTAATTCCTCCTGTGACCACGCTTTTACATCTTCAATATTTTTAAGACCTACCCGATTACGTACTTTGTTAATGTAAGTATAAGCCTCTCCCATATTACCCAGATGAGCCATGGCTTCGGCGTATGATAAATAGATTTCCGGTAAACGAATATATGGGAAATGGTGATCATTTATTGGATAGAAACTACCTGCCCAACCGGGGATAAATTTCCGGATCACTGTACTACCTGAACCATTGGTACGTCGGGGGCCTGCTACGTGCTTTGCCCATCCGCCCTGGTTGTTTTTCCAGTTCTGAACAGTTTCACCACCCCAGTTATCATTAATACATTGCATCGTTTCATATAAACGAGGGTCACGGTTAAATTTACGAGCCGCTCCACTACCTTCACTACCAAGTGGATCAACTGATTCATCCCATCCAGAAGATGGATCGGTAATAGGTGTACCATCAGCCATAGGGAACATACGCATAAACTCATTGGTACATGTTCCACCACCATAATTTAACATGGAGTCGTACATACCGCCGCCCCAACGCTTCTGACTTTCATAGCCGTCTCTGATGCTGATCAGCACCTCGGTACTACGGCGTGATGCAACAGTACTAAAGTTTCCTGCAAAGTAATAACCCCGGCGATAAGCGTCACGATACCCCCAAACATCTTGTGTTTCCGGCATTTCCAAGGCATAACCACCTTCAATATCAATTTTATCAATTAAATCTTTGGCTGCATCAGCAGCTCTTTGCCAACGACTGTCATCATAGTTACCATACCACCAGAACAACTCCTCTTCAGCATTGGCGCCTGGCATATATGGTTCAGGACTATTAAATAAAGGGCTGGCTGCAAATAACAACAAGCGTGTCTTCAATGCCATCGCACCGGCTTGCGTAAAACGTCCGGCTAAGGAGCTCATATCTGCTTCACTGAACTGCCATGGTAAGTTAGGAATCGCCTTATCCAATAATCCTACTATTGAATCTACCGTTGCTTCAACTGTCAAGCGAGGATTCGTAAAATCATCATCCGGCGAATACACTTTTCCAATCCATGGAACGCCTCCGTAATTACGGAACAATTCGGTCATATTATAGGCAATAATCACTCTTGCTTCCGCTTTCAATTGCTCACGGTACCCTTCTGACATATCTGGTACTTTGTGTACATGATCTAAGAAAATATGACAGTTACGTATCGCCTTAAAAGTCGTAATCCCTTTATTTGGGGTGTCTCCATATGGTAAAATACACATTGGAGCTAACCATGAATCCGGATGACTTGCAGATACATACGAATTGGCTGAATTTAAGCCACCTGCATAATATGTGGTCATCGCCGTTCCCCATGACTTAAAGGTATGTGATAAATCAGTAATGTCTTCCTGAAGATCCTGCCCAATAGCATGACTTCGGCCATTTTTTAGTATACCTGATCGTAATGAACGATAGGAGTTAAATAATACGCGTTCGGCATATTCTGTTGACGAGAAAATAGTGTCAATGGTCACATCCTGTCCGTCAGGCTTTTCTAAAGCTCCCGGGCCAATATCTTCGCATGAAGCTGAAAAGATTCCAATTACAATCGCCAGCAAAGCGAATTTCAAATATTTTATATGTTTCATCATCGCTGCTCTTTTAGAAATTAAACTTAACACCCATGTTATACATCTTAACCATCGGGTACAGACCGTTTGATCCCGGGTTAGATTCCGGATCATAAATATCAAAATCACTAAATGTTAAGAGGTTAAAACCATTAGCATAAACTCTTACATTGCGTAAACCAATGCGCTTCAATGCTGAAGATTTGATGGTGTAACCCAATTCAACACTCTTCAATCGGACAAATGAAGCATCCTGGTAATATAAATCCGATACCTGGTAGTTATTGTCTTTACTAGCCAGTGATAAACGAGGGTATTCAATATGAGCACCTGCATCTGCTTTTTCCTGTGTCCATCTGCCATCATACAAATGATCGTATAAGGCTCTGTTTTGCCCAGAAAATGGCTGACGCAATACATTAGGTAGTAAACGATAGGTATTAGCCACGCCAGACCAGGTCATTGAGAAATCAAAATTCTTCCAGTTAAATCCGGCATTCAGACCAAAGTTATATTCTGGTACATTAGGTGAATATCCAATCGCTTTCTGATCAAGATCATCGATCTTTCCATCACCATTTAAATCCTTATACTTCACATCACCAGGGAAACGATAACCTTGATTTGGATAATTAGGATCCATATCTGTATTCACCTCTTCAGTAAAAAAGCCATCACTAATGTAAGCAAAAGGCTGTCCCTCAGGCTTACCAGTTCTTTCAAGGTATGCATATGGCTGAGGCACCTCGTCCATATATATAATCTTATTACGTGCGAATGAAAGGTTGGCATTAATGTAGTATCTAAAACCTCCAGCATTGTCATCCCACCCTAATTCAACTTCGTAACCTTTGTTTTCACGCTCTTTCAGGTTTACCGCAGGTAATACGGCAGCTACATAGTTTGGTACTGTTTGACGTGTTACCAACATGTCTTCCCTTTTCTCATGGAATAAATCAACACTAGTACTTAGACGTGCATCCAGAAACTTAGCATCAAAACCAATGTTCTGTTGAGTAATTGTTTCCCATGTAATATTTGGGTTACCGATACGAAGTTCAAGGGCGCCCTGATCGATATAATCTGATTCATACCCAAAGCTATAACCTGCAGCATCATAATTCCACGCATCAGGCTGATATAAGAAACGACCGCCACCAATTCGGTCATTACCCACCTGACCATAAGATGCTCGTAGTTTCAAATAATCAAAAACTCCTATATTATCCATGAAGTTTTCCTCTGTTATAATGTAACCTAATGATACGGCTGGGAAGTAGTCAAAACGTTTTCCATCAGGAAAGTTCTCTGAGCCATTATATCCCAGGTTAAAATCTACAAGGTATTTGGTTTTATAGTTGTAAGTCACTCGAGCCACCATACCTAATGTTCTGTTCGGTATATCTGTAAATTGCGAAGGATAATATACTGTACGCTGGTTATATAATAATAAACCACTGACATCATGAAAACCAAACTTGCGATTATAGTTTAATCCACCCTCAACATACCAGTTACGAGATTTTGTTGGATCTGGTTCGTTATAACCCAAGGTTCCTTCATCATTTATTTTTCTGAACACAATATTCTCCGGATCCAAAGGATCTTTAATAGCTTCATAACGATCAGGCGAAGAACTACGGGTTTTAGAATGTGTATAAGTCGTATTATACGAACCTTTTAATCGTAATTTTAAACCACGTGTTATGAAATCTAACTTTTGAATAACATCAAGGTCCATATTTAACACAGCCCTTGTTTCATTTTCGTTACCACGACCATAAAAAGCATTCAATGGATCTTTCATTTCAATGGATACATTGTCGGCAGAAGTTGTTACCCATTTACCGTCAACAATACCTGAACCCGCCATAGGCTGCGCCCAACTGGCCTCTTTCCAGATACCCTCTTCTGCATCTTTAGCCCTCGGTTGATTGCGAACTTCCGTACGACCACCTAAACTCAATTTTAATAAGGTTGATTTTGTTACATCAATGTCCAGGTTAGTACGATAGTTGTATCGATCGAAAGTAAAGTTCTCATCAAATCGAGGGTCCAGATTTTTCAGTAAGCCATCCTGTGTTAAATAACCTAAAGCCACAAAATAGCGAACCCTGTCAGTTCCACCTCGCATTGTAAAGTTCGTTTTACTTTGAAACGCCTTGTCTCTGAATAAGTATTCATTCCAATCCATATCTGGATATAGCAGATTACCTCCATTAGCAAATGCCTCAAGTGCTTCAGGTCCGAAAACAAAATTCTCTTCTGGAGTGCCATCATTGGCAGCGCGTTCGTTGTGCGCCATGGCATAGGTATAGCTATTCGATTTCTCAGCTAACATGGTTGGTTGCTGAAAACCAATCGATGAAGAAACTGAAATTTTAGCACGGCCTTTCTCGCCTCGCTTTGTAGTCACAATCAAAACACCATTACCACCGCGAATACCATATACAGCTGTTGCCGATGCATCCTTTAATACTGATATACTTTCTATTTCTTCCGGATCAATTTGTGTAAAATCTCTTTCAACACCATCCACAATGGTTAAAATATTCTGGTTACCACGAATAGCCAGGTTAGCCTCATCAGCTCCCGGCTGTCCAGTATTCTGAACCGCAGAAATACCTGAAATTTTACCAGCCAATGCATTGGTTACGTTTGCGGTTGGTGACTTTAATAGTTCCTCACTACTAATGGTAGATACAGAACCCGTCACGGTAACTTTCTTTTTCTCTCCAAAACCAATGACTACAACCTCGTCCAGGCCAATATCCTCACTGACCAGTTGCACATTTATTGTTGTCTCACTCCCAACCTGAATCAGCTGGGTTGTAAAACCAATAAAACTAATGCTTAATGTTTGTCCCGTTTCAACCCTCAGGTTGTAAACACCGTTAAAGTCTGTAATTGTACCAGTTGTTGTTCCTTCGATTACTACAGTCGCCCCTACTATGGGATCGCCTTTATCATCGGTCACAACACCTGTTACATTTTGCTGAGCAGAAGCCGTTATGGCAACTGATAGCAAGGTGCAGACAAAAATGAATGTTCTAAAGAATCTTTTCATACACTTTGAATTAATATTACTATTTACTCTCACTTCGTTATTTTGTTCTCCCATTCTGAGAAAAATTTCATTCAAAACTACCTTTACTATATGTATTACATTAACACATTTTTACATTTACATTGACAGTAATTAAGACATGTCCATTATTTGTTATTCTTTGTTATTTTTGTGTCATAATTCAGTTTCAATTACTGTTTTTCAGCACATTAACTGAATTAAATAATTAATTTTAAACGCTAATTTCATTCATATACTTGTTGATATACTATCTGGCAAGCTGATGTTTTCGCATTCATTATTAACAATTATTTACATTTCAAATTTAAGTGGAGACCAGTATTTAAATTCATCTCTGATTATCCAATACTGACCATATTTTGCCATTTTAACGATAAGGGACAAGTTGGGATGAATACTACATTTAAGATTTGATCAATCATTTGTAATATTAACAGGTGCACTATTATAACGCCTTTTCAATTTCCAAATTGCGCTGCAAACAGTTTTAAGGTAGTATCAATAGAATTGATGCACTGATCGCATTATACCTTCAAACCATCATAATCATGATAAAAAAAAGTGAATCCATCAAGGGGCAGACATTCTGAACATGACCACCTTGTAGAATTCACTCTTTCTATTGTTGAAATTGTAGACTGTTATTCTATTTCAATGGCACCCATATCAGGTAAACCGTTAATTTTATTACCAAGAATATCTTTCTCAACTTTAAGACCGGTAAATAAACCATCTTTATCATCAGGTATATTTACTATCTGAATACCTTTATCTTTTAATAGATGCTTATGCCTTGGAATAAAATCTTCAGCTGTATTTCCAGTAACGTTTGTGAACTGAGGATCGCCTATTACTGGAGCCTCATCCTGAATCAGCACATCTTCTGGCCAGTTATCCGCATTTAAAAAGAGATTATTCTTAAATATCACATTTTTGATCAGAGATTCTCCTTTGCTTGCCGGCTTATACTGATCACCCATTACCAATTTACTTTCTCCTTCGATATAAAAGATATTATTAGCTAACAACACTCCTTGTGCCGTTCGCGTAACAGCCATTTTAGCAACAATATCAGCTTTGACGTATATTGTATTGTTATAAAAATAGGAATTGAATGGACCATTGTGTTTTTTGTGCTTCCCGTTGAAACCACTTAACCAAAATATCTTACCCTCTTGGAAAGCCCCATTAACCTTTTTAACCCGGTGACCATCATTAATACTAATATTATAACGATAGGCGCAATTATAATTATTTCCTAATATCTCACAGAAACCACCAGCATTGCCCTCACTAACATTATATTGAACAATCACATTATCACAGTTAAAATCAATGTGACATCCCGCTGAATCAGCCGGGCCATTGGCAAAACGAAATGTGTTGTGTTCAATCAAAACCTTTGAACATCCCCATGTCCATAAACCGCTTCCTCTTCCCCATTTACGGGTATCCGTAGTACTTCCTGAATAAGTTATCGTATTACCTTTGACGTGTCCATTTAACAAACCACTCATTTGCATACCAGGTCCCCCGGTTTGTGTAACGGTATTGTTATACAACTTCAAATTCACTATACTGTTCTTACCTCCGGTAGCCTTTATACCAGTATGTCCTACATTTTCAACATGGCAGTTTTCAATAGTCATATGTTTTAGTACAGCTCCATTAGTGCGATTTATCAAACGAATACCCCAACCATAGGCCTGAGTTCCGTTGGCCGAATTAGTTTCTTTTTTACTGCGCACCACACCCTTATCAGCGTAGAATACATCTTTAATCTGTAATCCTGATAATCTGACACTTTCGTATTCTGCAGCCTTATTACATGTAATCAACACCCCGCAGCGCATATCATTCTTTGTTACTAATGAGTCAGGCACGCCACCAGCATCAGCAGTTATTTGCAAATTACTAATAGTGAAATGACTACAATTCATTAACAAAAGTCCATTACGATAACCTTTGGCATCTATAATTGGCAGAATACCTAAATCACTTTTATCAAGTGAATAGTTGGACACGGTAATTGGATGATCTTTACTACCTCTTACATTCCTTAGTTCCAGACTTCCGTTAAAGACCTGTCCGTTGGCTAACAAAACTTTATCACCTGATTTTAACACCAAATTACTAACACGTTCTAAAGTTTTAATGGCTGCATTTGGGGACAATCCGTTATTGGAATCACTTCCGTTTTTGGCGTCGACATAATAGGTATTGGCCCAAAGAGGTAAGCTCATTAAAATTGCTGAAAATACTATGCTAAGTTTTTTAATCATTCTTTAATATTTACACCGATCAAAAATAACGGTTTAGTACTTAATATCTAACTCTGTTCTTACTTGGTTTTCCACTTTTGTTTATCTACGCCATATACGCTCCAGGGAGAAATATATTCCTGAATGGTTTCAGCATCTTGTATAGGCAATAGGGCTGACAAGTCTTCTTTTACCTTCTGATATTTACTATCATTGACAAGGTTGTACCACTCATTGGCGTCTGACTTGTGATTATACAATTCCTCTGTACCATCAAAGTAGCGGATATAGCGCCATTCTTTCGTTCGGACCGCATAGTTACCTCTTCCCCATGATGTGATGGTTGGTTTTACTAATTGTTGATCCGTATTCTTTAGCACAGGCACCAGACTTTCTCCATCAACATACGCTGGTGCTTCAATACCAGATAGCTCTGTCAGGGTGCGATAAATATTGATGAGTGAAACGGCCTCAGAATAAGTTTGACCTCCCTGATGAGTCATCTCTCGACCATCATAAATAATAAATGGCACACGAGTGGCTTCTTCCCAAAGTGTAAACTTTTTAAAACTCATCTTCTCACCCAAATGAAAGCCATGATCAGACCACAGCACCACAATGGTATTATCAGCGTAAGGGCTTTCTTCCAAAGCATTCAACAGACGGCCAATATTATAATCAGTCCATGAGATACAAGCCAGATAAGCCCTGCGTACATCTTCCCAGGCATTATCCTTTTTAAACCGTTTATCGTCACCTGCTCTTCTGAAACTATTACCTTCTTTAGGAATATCCTTTAGATCATCAACCCAAATAGCTGGTGCTTCTATCTTTTCAGGCAATGCGTTAAAGAAGCGCTCAGGACAATCAAAAGGCAAGTGCGGCTTTACCAATCCTACTGCCAGGAAGAAAGGTTTATCGTGTTCTTCTTTTAATACATCTATACCATAACTTGCCACCTTATGGTCCACATGTTCTTCATCAGCATTCACGGTAGGGCGAAAAGAATTCTTTTTACTGTTACCCACCTGATAGCCGGCTCCTTTCTTGAATTCTTTTCTGGTGTTCTGCAATTCAAAAAAATCATTCCACTCTCGCTCATCACCCTTATTGCCATGATGTATCTTACCGGCTCCATATGTATTGTAGCCATTCTCTTTTAATAAACGTGGCAATGTCATGTAGCGATCCATCAATTGCTCATGAATGGCATGTTCATAGAAAGGATACAAACCTGAATTAAAAGGCTCCACTCCATATAACAAAGCGTTTCGACTTGGTGAACAGCCGGGTGCAGAGCAGTGTGCATTTGTGAAGTTGACACCTTTGGCCGCCAGCTTATCCATATTAGGTGTTATGGCCTGTGGATGCCCACCTAAAAAACCGGTCCAGTCATTCATATCATCAATAGCTATGAATAAGATATTGGGAGCTTTTTCACCAGCTCTTTCTTTATTAAATGCAGTGACAGATGCGGTGATAAGCATTAATAGTGATATGGTTGCAAGTAGTTTCATAAATTAATGTAATCTATGTTGTTTTATATTGAAGTTGGCACTTCACTCAAGCCCGACTTACTTTTTGTTCCCGATGACAAGAAACTTTTTATTTTAATATGGTTCCTTCTTTCAATAATGGCTCGTCAAATGCCTCCATTTGATTATATAATTCTTTCATGAATCGTTCCCCAATCTCCTTGTATTCGGGTTGACCATAAAAATTAACTAATTCATCCGGATCTTTATCCAAATCGAATAACCAGGGTTTATCACTTGGTGACAACACCAATTTATAGCGATTATCAACAGCTGCTACCCAACGGCTTGCCGCATTGGTGATGTATACGATGCGATCATCCGTAAGTACTTTTGCTTTGCTTGTAAAATCAGCGGATAAATCTTCTCCATGAAATGCTTGTTTGCTATGATCAACATCCATTAATCCGAGAATGGTCGGCGCAAAATCAGCCATGGTATAGGCTTTCTGAATGCGCTTACCTGCTTGGACCTGACCAGGATACTTCAATAAGAAGGCAACGCGTGCCGACATTTCATATGGTAATCCTTTATTATGCTTACCGTGCTCTCCCATCAGGTCGCCATGGTCGGAAGTAAACACCACAATGGTATTCTCTTCAAGGCCTTCGTCTTTCAAAAACTGAAGGATGCGCCCCACATTATCATCGATACATTTGGTCATACCAAAGTAATCGGCCATTTGTGCCTGTTTTAACCTTAGAGCCCTGTTTTTCTTCCCTTTCAGACTCAACCAACCCGGTGAATTATCCGGATCGGGAAACATGGTGCGTGGATTTTCAAAATGCATATGGTCATACATGGTATCGTAAGGTGCTCTCACATGATTTGGTCCATGAGGATCCGGAATCGATAGCATCAATGCAAAGGGCTGTTCTTTGTCTCTTTTGATAATCTCCAGTGAACGATCCACTAAAAAATCAGTGGTAAAGGATTCTTCGTTAACATCATCTACACTAAAAACGGCCATGCCATTTTTACCAATCTGCTGATCAACTCTAAGGCCTTTTTCATCTTCAACCAATGCCTTCCAATGGCCACGATTGAACATATAGCGATTATCGTCAAATCCAAACTTACGCTCAGGTGCAAATCCAGGCTTGGCGTCGCCATCGAGGTGCCATTTGCCAATATATGAGGTTGCATACCCATTGTCTTTGAGGATTTGTGCAAAAGTCACCAATTCATCCTTCAGAGGTAAATCATTTTTGTGCGAACCTGTGGCAATGGGATACATACCACTAATCATGGAAGCCCGAGAGGGCGTACAAACAGGTGACGAGGCATACCAGTTCTGACAAAGCACCCCTTCTTCAGCAATCTTATCCAAATGAGGTGTCTCAACAATGGTATTGTTTCCCCACATAAAGGCTTGTTCGTCGCTCATGGTAGCCCGGTAACATCCTAAGGTGCGGAGGTTGTGTTCATCAGTATGGATGATGATTAAGTTGGGTTGTTCACTTTTTCTGTTCTTCGCTTGCACACCAAACATCACTGCAAACAACAAGCTAACTACAACTAGTTTTTTCATACCTGGTTTTTCTTTTACACAAAATTACATTCATTGGCCATTATGAGATGACACAAATCTGACGTTTAATAACAGATTTCTATTAAAAAAACTATCAGACAGTTGCTTATTAAGTACAAGCAGACATAAAAAAAACAGCCTGTCTTGCATTAAGACAGGCTGTTATACTGCTTACAGAAGTAGCACTAATTTCCGGTTAACAATTTATTTTCTTTGGCAACAATATCGTTTACTTTTGATTTAAACTGATGCATTCTAAAATTATCATCTATCACCTTACCGTCTTTACCAATCACCACATAACGTGGAATTCCATTGAATTTAAATAGCTGACGAAGATACAAGTAGTCATCGGCACTAATGCGATATGTATTCTTAAGTTCCTGATCTGCTACAAACTCATCATATTTATTTTGTGGTGAACCACTTTCGTCTGTTATAAAAACAAAATCAATATCCTCATTGCCCTCATACGACTCACGGACCTCTTTCATACGTTTGATTGAGCTAATGCAAGGACCACAAAAGGTTGCCCAAAAATCGACAAACAAAATCTTGCCTTTGTGCGGTTCAATTATCTTATTAAATATATCTGTTGCTTTACCTTCAGGTAACTGATATGAAGATGTTACATTAGTTCCATAGTACTTTTCGTATAGCTTTTCACCTGTGACAATTAGAGATTGATTTTCAAGAGTTTTTTTAATATCCACCCATATTTCTTTTGAATCCTCTTTTGCTGTATTTTCAAACTTATATTTTAAACTTCGGAGTTTCACTATTTCCATTGTTAAGTCAAGATCAATGCCGTATTTATCCGTAATTGCACTAGAAGCCAAAGACCATCGTTGTGGATCAGATTTAAAGTTATACACATCAAGGAAAGCGTTAAACTGATCAAATGCCTTATTATAATTGAACCTAAGCTCTTTAAAATCTTGACCATGCTCTTTTAAGTAGACTTGTTCCTCTTCAGTTTTAATTTTCTTTTTATTCAGCTCCAATAATTTCCGGTCATCATCTGTTAACATGGGTTCATTCTCCAATAGAAAAGTATAAAAATTAGGTGGTTTATTTCCTTTAACTGAATCGTGTTTTCTATATTGGGTTAACAAGTGGCTAAATTCAAAGCGGTTTATAAACCATTTAAACTCTTCATTAATGCATAATGATGGTTCAGACCAAGGCAATTCTTTAAGAAAAGTATAAAAAGAATCAGGCCTAGTCTTCTGTAATTGAGCATACTTTTTTTTCTTAAATGCTTCGCTACGACTCCGCATTACAATATCAAACATATCAGTTGCATGCTGAAGAAGAATCTTATTCTTAATGATTTCATCGGCCTTGTCCGACCACTTCCAGATGCTTGAATAGTAATCCAGCTTGTTTAGCTCAATCAACTTCTCTTTATTGATTTCAGCTATTTTTTCTTCTTCCGACAACTTCTTTTTGCGCTTATAATTGGTGACGTTAAAATTTAATTCCCGCTCAAAATTATAGCGCATTAAATCATAATTGACCTTAGCCAGTTTTCCTTTATATGCAATATTCTGGAATTTATATCGTCTGTCTCGTAATCTGTCAGCCAGCAAAATCTCTTCCCAATCGATAATCATTCCAAGCGTTTGATTGGGTTCCAGATAAAATCGAATGCCACGCTTTCCATATTGAATAGTTGAATATATGGGTGAAATTAACGACAGAGTAACATCAAACCGTCCATCTTTCTCAATTTCTATAACAATTGGATAATCCTCTCGGGTCAGGTAATTATCAAGATAAACAACACCTGATTTAACGCCTGATTTTGGCGAATATCCTTTAATGTAACCTATCAACCGAGCATCTGCTTGTGTGAAAAAGTCATCCCCTTTATAATTACTTATGGGTTCCTGGGTGCATTTTGCCAATTCAGCACTCATCCATTGTTCTATTTCAAAAGGCACTGTATGGTTGGGTTTCATTCCGGCTAAATCCTCGTTTAAAGAAATACCAAAAATCTTATCGCTATAGTCTACAGATTTTGTTTTCTTATCAAGTGGTGGAAAAATCAAAACAATGGTACTATCGCCAGAGGCTGGCATCCAGAGCTTTTTGTCAAACTTAGCACCTTCAATACTTTTTACTTTGTATTGTTTTTGCGTATCACTATCAATAAGCGCATCATCCTTAGTAAACATCACCCACCAATTGGGTAGGAAAGTATTATGAATGTACACCCTCGTCTCCTCTTTGGAAAGCTCAATTCTGGAAATGTTAGTTAAACCAGTGCTTTTAAATTCATAGTAAGGGTTGTTAATGGTTTTAATTTTTTGCGCAAAACCTCCTGCCGAAATAAGCAGGCAAAACACAATAAAGAATGTTCTAGTCATGGTTAGATTTGTTTCGATTGTATATTAATTGGTAATATTTGAATTTTATAACAGATTTATTTACTTGCTCATTGCAATATTGACTTTTTGTTCAATATATACTGTCGCACAATCAACAATTAATAGCATAAATTAATCTGAAACAAACAATCCATTGGTTTATGCAGCAATAAGGAAAGCAACCAAAAGCAAGGCTTAGCCCTTCTAACATCCATCAAATCAATGGGTATACATAAAACAAAAGAGGCTTAACATGATTAAGCCTCTTTTTGACATCATTTCTACAGGTAATTATTTCAACTCCAACTTCTGTGTATTAGAGTAATTCTCACCACGAATGGCTTTAAAAGCTTCCAACATTTCAGCCAATTTCTCAGGATTACTTTCAGCCAGGTTATTCTGCTGGCCAATGTCCTCTTTCAGGTTATATAACTGAAATGCTTTAGCGTTACCTAATTCAATGTTCACATGCTTATTCAACCGGGCTCCTTTATATGGAGGAATCATCAACCAGTCGCCTTTACGTAAGGCTGTACGTGTTGTTGCTTCAATCACTAATGATTCTCTACCATCAGTACTTTTACCCATTAACACATCCATTAGTTCTTCACTATCAGTACTTGCCTCTTCTGTACCCGTTAACTTCGCCAATGAAGCTAATAAGTCCATCTGGCACACTAAAGCATCAGACACACCAGGCTTAATAGTACCTTTCCAGTATGTAATGAACGGAACTCGTGTGCCAGCCTCAAACAAGCTGTACTTACCACCACGTAATGGTCCCGCCGGCGTGTGATTACCAAGTTTTTCAACCGCATCATCAAAATAACCATCGTTTAAAACAGGGCCATTATCACTTGAGAATACGATTAAAGTATTTTCAAGTATACCTTCTTCTTCCAAAGTTTTCATAAACTCTCCGATACACCAATCGGCTTCAAGTATAACATCACCACGTGGTCCCATGCCTGATTTTCCTTTGAAGCGAGGGTGAGGTGTACGTGGCACATGCGGCTGTTGCATGGCATAATACAGGAAGAATGGCTGATCTTTATGCGTCTTTACATAGTCCTGAGCTTTATTCAGGAAATGGTCAGCCATATCAATATCGCTCCATTTTGCTGTTTCACCACCTTTCATAAAGCCGATACGCGGCACGCCATTTACAATTGTTGAATTGTGACCGTGGTGCCACATCATCTCGCACAGCTCAGGATTATCTTTACCCGTTGGCTGACCTTCAAAGTTGTTCTTATAATCAATTTCAATCGGATCATTGGGATCCAGTCCTTCCACTAATCCATTTTCCAGATACACAGTAGGTACGCGGTCCTGAGTAGCTGCCATGTAATAGGCATAATCAAATCCCACTTCATTCGGACCCGGTGACACCGCCTTATTCCAGTCAACATGTCCTGTACCTAAACCAAGGTGCCACTTACCCACTAAAGCCGTTTGGTAACCTTGCTTTTTAAGCATTTTTGGTAAAGTTACCTGCGCTGTATCAATAATTAATGGTGCGGTACCTGGTAATATTTTGGCACTTTTGTTTTTCCAGGGATACACTCCTGTTAATAAAGCATAGCGACTTGGTGTACAAGTAGCTGAAGAAGCATAACCATTGGTAAATTTAACACCTCCATTGGCTAAAGCATCAATATTTGGTGTTTGCAATTCGGTAGCTCCATATGAACTCAAATCGCCATATCCCAGATCGTCGAGATAAATAACAACCACATTTGGTTTTTTAACATCTGTGTTTTTTGTTTTATCAGAGGCTGTTTGACATGCTGTAAAAAGCATTACACCAATAATTAACAGCCAACTAAATTTTGCTTTGATCATATTTAATTGTTTAAGTTATATTCATTTAGCTCTTTTTCTTATACGGGTTGGGGCGTTTGGTTAATGGAAATTCAGGGTGTTCCGTTCTGGCTCTATCCATTAAGCTTTTAAGTTCATCACATTTTTCAGGGTACTGTGCTGCCACATTGTTTGCTTCAGAAAGGTCTGAAGCAACATTGTACAATTCAATACGATTCTTCGTTACAAACCTTAATAACTTCCAGTCTCCCTTTCTGAGCATTTGAATCGGACCTCTTCCCTCATTGAACTCCCAATACAAATATTCATGCTTCTTTTGATTTGCAGCATCTCCACGTAAAGCAGGTAAAAAGGAAATTCCGTCGATGCTCTCATCAGACGGTTCAATACCGGTAATGTCGCATACCGTTGGCAAGAAATCCCAAAACGCACTGACATGATCTGAAGTTGAATTAGGTGCAATATACCCAGGCCACCTGGCTGCAAAAGGCACTTTTATACCTCCTTCATACAAGTCACGTTTTCGTCCTCTTCCATCGCCATTAGAATTAAAAAACTCATTTCTAAGATGATCATATTCATGGCCATTATCACTGGTGAATAGGACCAGGGTATTGTCAGCTATTTGTAATTCATCCAGCAGATCCAGTATCTCCCCAATTTGCCTGTCAACATCACTTACCATTGCGGCATAAGTCACATGCCCGTTTTTATCATTCAGGTAATGTCCAGCTTTCATTTCTCGTAATGGCCAATCCTTATCTTCATACAAAACTTTACGCTCAGCAGGAATGGTAAGTTCATAATGCGGTGTTGTGTAGGCCAGGTGCAAATAAAAAGGATTCGTTTTATCTGCTTCTTTGCGAATATATTCCTGGGCTTCTTGTGTGAATAGGTCCGTAATATATTTTCCCCTTTTCTCGGCAGTAACATTCCCTTCAATTGTGATTAACTCCTCATTACGATAGACTTGTTCCGGATAGTAATGATGTGCAGGTAAATGTCGATTAAATCCGTAGAAATAATCAAAGCCTTGCTCATTCGGCCGACCATGACATAAATTTTCTGCAAGCCCCCATTTCCCAATTACTGCTGTTGAGTATCCGGCTTTCTTTAATTCTTCTGCAATGGTAACGTCTGTCGAATCAATATCCACCGGATTGCCGGATAATGACCATCTGGGATTGCCTCTCACAGTGCAATGTCCCAAATGCTTACCGGTCATTAATACAGCGCGTGAAGGACCACAAACCGGTGCTCCAGCATAATGATTGGTAAAAACAATACCTTCCTTTGCCAGCTGGTCAATACGAGGTGTCTGTATAAGTTTTTGTCCGTTAAATCCAACATCACCATAGCCTAAATCATCAAGAATAATGTAGATAATATTGGGCTTTTCTTGTTTCATCCCTTTTTTTGAGGCGCTTGATTGGCAAGCAAGCAAAAACAATAAACAAGCAACTGTTAATAATCCGGATCTTTTCATTATATCATTCATATTAAGTACAGAGTATTTACTGTCTGTATGATGGATTGTTGGGAATTAACCCTAAGCTGCCCAGAAAATCAACCGCTGCTGCTTTAGGGTTGTAGCTTCGTCCCTCCTGTTCGCGTGAAGCCCTGACCGTTTCAACAAAAGGCGTCTTATTATCGATATACATCAGATAGTGAATGGTCAGTAATGCCAGCATGTCATTCTCATGCAACAAATATTGCTTCAAAACTGCTTCTGCATCCGCATCATTAAACTGATTATAAACCATCGCTGCTGCGGTGATCGCCACTGGCGGATAACTGTCTTTCATTGCTTGTTTCAGTTCTTTCTCCAAACCTTGTAATATTTCTTTGGATTGTGAACGAAGTCCTACGGCTGCCCAATACCTTACAACCTGATTGGCATGTGACAAATTCTGAATTTGCCCAGCTGCTGTTTCCTTGTTTCTCACGCCTGCCAGCCAAACGCTTTCCATAATTTCATGAATAGCGTAATTATCACTCAAGCGATAGTCATATGGAGCCTGTGCCTTTGCAATAAGCTCCAGTTCATATTCGGGAAGCAACAGAACATCTCGCGAATTCAGCATTTCATTTTTAAGTATTTGCCTCATTTCATTTAACAGTTCCTGATGTGCCGGATCATTAGCAAGATTAGTCAGCTCCCACTTATCATTTTCAATATCATACAGGTATTCTGTTGCACGTGGTTCAAATAATCGCTTTTGTATGTCATTCAGCTTATTTTGAACTAAATCTTTGCGCATTTGCTGTTTGATTTCACTGATCTCCATATAACGAATATATCTCGCTTCAGGAATAAATGGCATAAAATTACGGGAATAAAGGTATTTACCATTGCTTACTGTTCTTACCATATCAATACCATTGTCGGCCCTGTCTGACGAAAGGACCACATGGCCTGTTTCACCTGAGCGCTTATCGCCTGCCAAAACACGACCTGTCATATGATCGGGAATTTCACCACCCGCCAAACTAATTACTGTTGGAGCCAGATCCTCAAAGCTTAGTAGCTCATCTGTTACAACACCGCCCGTGCCCCATGGCGACAGGTGTTTATATTTCTCGGGGAACCAGGCAATAAAAGGCACTCGGTATCCCAGGTTAATGCCATTGGTTTTACCTCGTGGGATTCCTTCACCATGATCTGCATAAAAGAAGATGATGGTATTCTCTTTTAGCCCATCTGCCTCCAATCGTTCCAGCAATGCACCAATCTTCTTATCAGTCAGCTTTAGTGAATTATATACACGCGCAAACTGCTTTCGCATTTTTGGTGTATCCTTATAAAATGGTGGCATTTCAAAATCGTTCTCACCAATGCGCTCGTCCTCTGTCAACTTATTTAGTACCTGTTTCCTATACCAGCCATAGGTATGTGTCATGGTTCTTGACTGGTGTGAATCCATAAAATTAAATACTGCAAAAAAAGGTTGCCCCTCAGACCTGTTCCACCATCCCGCTGTATCTGCGCTCTCATGCCATGCCTCAGCGGTATAACCTTTCTCGTCGGCTACATTATAATCTGTTTTTTTATTATTACTGGTGTAATAGCCCTGTTGCTGCAGATAATATGGAAACCCTTTCATGTAATCAGGAACAGTTATGGCACTGCGGTGGTTACCTGTTCCTGTCTTATACGTTTTCACTCCGGTTATGATGGCTGTGCGGCTTGGCGAACAAACAGTTCCTGTAGAAAATGCATTATTGAATCGAATACCCTCGGCAGCCAGTTGGTCAATTACAGGTGTATTTGCACTGGCATTTCCGTAACAACCAATAAAATGCGGTGAGGTATCTTCGATTGTTATCCATAGAATATTAGGCTTTTCCATGGGCTTATTCTGACAAGAACTTAAAAATATCAGAATTGCAACTATTGAACCTGATAGGTATTTTTTAAAAGGCATGTATTATTGTTTTGGGTTAATGTAAAAGTATAAATAACCATAAAGCAATATGGCTATTTATACTTAATACAAATCTAAACCTATGAAAAGTACAGTATCTCTACTATTATAAATCCCTGTTAATAAATGGGTGACAGTCGATAGGTAAAGCTATAATCCTCACTCTTCAACCTGTATTCTTTCCTTGGAAAAGCATTATCCATCCAACTGGTTGTACCTCCAATACCCATTTGCTTATGATCAACGTTCAGAAACACTTCAGCATGCTTATTTAATTCAAATGAATATTCAGCACGGTGCATTTCATCCTTTGGATAATGACTGGCACCGAAGCCTAAAACAGGATCACCTGATATCTTAAGACCTTTGCCACAGTTGTTTGTCATGCTCAACCATCGTGTATTGCTACGATAACCATTTTCCTGCGGGCTAGAGTATTCAACCCAAAGATCATCCACGGTTGATGTATATAATCCAATTAATTCATCATTTCGGTCATTATATGTTGGGCCTTCTGTTCCAAACCACTTCACGTTATCATAACCTGCAGCCAAGACCAGCTCTGTCCCCTGACGTATCATCATCGGTAACTTTTTATCTCCCGCAGTGTAATAACAAATTATATCCACTTCTCCATTTCCATAAACCGTGTAGGTTTGGGTATAGTCAGCTTCAATGACCGGCAGATACCCTTTGGCTCTTATTACAATCGTATTTCCCTGCTCTTTCTCAGTGAACTCAGTTATTAACCAGGTGTTAGCCTGTTCCCAGGTATAAAGTTTTGGCACCTTTGGTGATGCACCTTTGATTCCACCAAGATCGTTATCGGTTAGAGCCCTCCAGAAATCAGGATTGGCACCCTGCTTAATTACCTGTTCTTCTCCAATGTAGTATTTCTCCAATCTACCTGTTAATTTATCAAATACAATGGAGAACTCATCACCCCATACAAACACTTTACGCCCATTCACACGCATCTTAGGCTTTGCAGCTGATTGAACGTCAGCTAAACTCATCAACTGATTGTCAGTTAACTCAAACTGATCCCATGCCAGCAAGTGATCTGCTGCGGCATAGTACGAAGCATTCTTTGAGGTAAACTTAAAGTTAATGTGGTACTCAGAGCCTTGTTTTGGAATGAAATTAACCAATTCTAATGTGAACTGCTTACTGCTGCGAGGGGCAATATCCAGATCATTTATGGCACCGCTTTTAACAACTTTACCATTTTCAAGCAACTCCCATTTCCCGGTTACCAGCTCCTCAGCATTTGTGAAATCGTACCAGTTGGTAATCTTATAGCTGTTATTCTTTATATCTATAGCTTCAACATGAATATTACGGTAATGGTATTTAATGGCATTTAAACCTGGATGAGGCGTCCAGTCAGCTGCCAATAATCCGTTCATACAGAAGGTTTCATCATGATAAATACCTCGTGATGTTTCCCACCAGCCTCCATAGGCATAAAAATGATCAGCTTGAGATGTTGCCTGGTAGTTGGCAGGTACTGCTTGTTTTAAACCCTGATCCATCCAATCCCAGACAAAGGCTCCCTGAAAATTATTATCAGCATAAATCTGATCCCAGTATTCTTTCAGGTTACCGTTACTGTTACCCATGGCATGTGTATACTCACACAAAATAAATGGCATATCAGCATGTTTCTTTATTACCTGGGCACAACGCTCCGGTGTTCCGTACATTAATGAGAAGATATCAGCGGTATTATAGCCATGCGCAGTGGTCCCTTCGTAATGGAAGGGGCGGGACGGGTCTGCTTTCTGTACCCATTTATAGACATACTCCACATTTGGTCCGTCACCACTTTCGTTACCAAACGACCAAATAACAACAGATGGATGATTACGGTCGCGATAAACCATACGTTGTACACGGTCCAGGTGCGCTTCTCTCCATTCAGGATCATTGGATAACCTGTTTTTCTTATTGTTATTAAATCCGTGTGTTTCAATATTTCCTTCGTCAATCACATAGATACCATGTTCATCGCACAGGTCGTACCACTCAGGTACGTTCGGATAATGACTTGTTCGTACAGCATTAATGTTATTTTGCTTCATCAAAACAATGTCACGCAACATGTCTTCAGTTGTTACATAATGCCCTGTTTCCGGTGAATGTTCATGACGATTCACACCTTTAAACAATACTTGTACTCCGTTCACCAATAGTTTCCCACTCTTGATCTCAATGCTTCGGAATCCCACTTTCTGCGGAATCACCTCTAATACATTGTTATTCTTATCTTTTAAAGTGATTAACAGGTCATATAAATCCGGAGATTCTGCATTCCAGGCTTTAATATCGCTAAGAGTTATTTCTTCTGTCACAAATGCAGTTAGTCCTCTACCGGCATCCACAGCAATATCTTTTTTAATTAATTCCTTGCCTTCTTTATTCAACAATCGATATTCAATTGCAACGGTTTCATCCGAAGTAGAAATAAGTTCACCCTTTAATTGCATGATACCGTTTGTATATGTCTTATCAAGTGTTGAAGTGATGCTAAAATCACGGATATGAGTGGATGGTGTTGACCACAAATACACATCACGAAAAATACCGCTCAATCGCCAAAAATCCTGATCTTCAAGATAGGAACCATCACTCCAGCGGTATACTTCTACCGCCAGTTGGTTTTCACCTGCCTTCAGATAAGAGCTAATATTAAACTCACCAGGCGTGCGACTTCCCTGGCTATATCCTACTTTCTTTCCATTCACCCACACATAAAAAGCAGATTGTACACCATCAAAATTGATGTATACCTGTCGACCATCCCAGTTGGCAGGTAAAGTAAAGGACCGACGGTATGATCCCACAGGATTCCATTCCCTGGGTGCTTCCAGGTTCTCTTTATCAAATGGATATTCTATATTAGTATATATAGGTACTCCATGACCTTCCAGCTCCCAATTGGAAGGTACCGGAATGGTTGCCCATTCAGCATCATTGTAGTTTGTTTTATAAAAATCAGCAGGACGGGAAGCCGGATTCTTTGACCAATGAAACTTCCATTGGCCATTCAGGCACTGGTGATAGGCCGATTGCTTTTTATCAAAACTTAATGCCTCTTGCTCTGAGCCATATACCATCATGGTTGCATGTGGTTTCTCGCGGTTTAGTTGTAATACCTTCACATTGTCCCAGTCTGCTTTTTTTGCAGAAAAAGCACCAATACTCGTAAGTAATAACAGGTGCGCAATGATTATCTTCTTCATTTATATTTCTATTAATGTTTCTTTAAATATTTAAGAGCATAATGCTTACTTCATCCTGAATGGCAAGGTGCAGCTTTAATCTTAAATATAATGACCTATTTTATTCAAAGAATAGCACATTTTTGCTCAATTCGCTTAAACTGTAATTTCAATTTAGGGTATAAAAACATTCACCAGGCAACACATTCCACCTGATTTAATGCCAATTACAAAATTCTAAAATACCAGTTTAAGGGTGTTGACCTTACCAAAAAGTCTCTTGATGACAACAAATAACTCCTCAGTCTCCGGAAGTCCAGTTATGCATTCATTACACGGATAATCTTGACTGTATACACACTCCCCTTTATAGGTAAATACACTAATCTCTTCCACCTTATCCGATTCATGAATAATCAGATTTCCGTCATCCAACTTCACCCATATCAACTCATTTTCTTTCATGTCCTAAACGTTAAGTTCAAACTTAATAACGCAAATTGCTCAAAACAAAAAGAAAACAGGTGCCCTTATTATTCAAATAATAGCACATATACGTTCTCTACTGATTTAAAACATGACGAAAAAGCTACGAAACATATAGTCACACCCAATACACACCGCTAGTATTGTGCACCTTACACCATAACAACACAAGAAACATACCCATCAAATACCTCAAAACTTTCTGTCTGCAGCTCAATTGCTTTGAACCTCAACAAAATAACATGTTTATACATCTTTATTGATTAGAGGTAATCAGATTCTTCACCTGAGTTCTAAGGTTAAAAAGGTGATTCTCAAATGATGTATCAGCAGCAACATTGTACCATTCGTTGGGATCATTTTTGAGGTCATATAGCTCCTCTTGCCCATGTGGATACATAATATATCTGAAGTCATGTGTTCGATAAGAAAATGTCTGCGCCTCAAGGCTGTAGTCCACAATATCGGTAGCAATAGCTGTAAGTGCACCTTCAGGTCCTTCCCAATCTTCAGAAGAAGCACTTTCGATCAAAGGCAATAAGCTATACCCACCCAATGGCAACCCGTTTACATCCTTTGTATTATTTTCCCCAAGTTTGCACATATCGATAAGGCTTGGATAAATATCTACCAGAGAAACGGGTTGTTGAAGCTCTGTCCCTGCATTATGACCAGGCACTTTAAATACAAGTGGTATCCGTGTGCTGTTTTCCCATGGAGAATTTTTAAACAAGTATTGTTTTTGCCCCATCTGCCAACCATGGTCACTGGTTAGAATAACAATGGTATTATCTGCAAACCGGCTTTTGCCCAAAGCATCCAACACAATGCCTACCTGTTCGTCTACAAAAGCAACACAGGCCAGGTAAGCTTGTAAAAAGTGCTTTAATCCCTCCTGCTCATCCCCGTAGGATTCAGTCAGCAGCTTTGAATACATCTGCCCTTTTGAAGTGTTGGTATACCATCGGTCATCACTGCTCCGTTCAACCGGATAGTTGTCTTTGTAATAGGTATCACTGACATCATCCTTTTTGATAATAGGTAATTGAATATCTTCGATGGGAAACATATCAAAAAAACGCCTGGGCGCATAAAGAGGAGTATGAGGACGAACAAAACCAATACCCATAAAAAAAGGCTTAGTGTCTGTCTGTGCATCCATTTCCCTGATTCGTTTTGCTGCCCATCGGGCATGTAACTCATCGGGTACAAGGTCTCGATTTGTCTCATCAAAATAATTAAATACTTTACCACTTTTACCTGAATAAACCCATCCTGCCTTATCTCCTTTTACTTCATCATCAGAAAACCCTGGAATATCTGATAGGGGTGCAAATGACCCATCAATATCACCTATACTTCTGAAAGGCTGTGGAACAGAAGGGTGACCTACCTGCTTCTCACCATCATAAGCAAAGGGTCCGTAATTATTAATGTCAACTCCCCACTCATCCCAAAGATCTTTTATATTTGAGTGTAAAAGCTTGCCACTGCCCATCACATAATAGCCCTTTTCTGAAAATTGCTCCATGATGGTTTTGTTATGCTTAAATAATTTCTGTGTTGTTTTTTTATCTAAGCCAAAATTTCTGGATTGATGGGGGTAAATGCCTGTAAACAAACTATTGCGAGAAGGATTACATAAACCGATATTTGTTTGGGCATTGATAAAACGTACACCAGAAGCAGCCAGCTTATCAATATTTGGCGTGTAAGCCTGTGGATGGCCGCCAAATACCCCCTGATAGTCATTCAGATCATCGCATATTATCATTAATACATTAGGATGCTGCATTGCTTCAGGAGAGGTTGATCGTTTACAACTGTTAAACAATAAGGTAAAAAAAATTAAAACCGATAATACCTTTTGAGAGCTATGCATATTCAATGTTTATTTTGCGCTTTTTATGGAAACTAAAGTAACAGTAAAGCATTTGAATGAACATGCAGATATTATCTGATAGTGGCTAATAATTATCTTCTTTATTTTCTTAATTAATCTCATCAAGTTCTGTGGAAATGAGACTTTAGAATTACATTAAAACTTAATTGTAACCATAAATTGCACTTAAGCATCCATAATAACGAATTGAAAAAAAGGGAATCCTAATGAATTCCCCCTTTGATAATTGGTGTAGTACAGTATTTAAATAATTATTAATTTCTGAGGTTGATAGCCTTCCATTAATAAAACGTATACTCCTGAATTAACACTCCCGACATTAAGCACACTTGTTACGCTTTGCTCCATCACCTTTTTTCCTGTTAAATCAAATATAATGGCGTTACGTTCTGTTTCCAGGTTATTTAGAAATATAATACCGGTTGTTGGGTTTGGAGTGAACTGCAACTTAGGCAAATGGTCATAAGCATTGATGCCTGAATCAATATCCTTTGCGTTACAGGCTCCAATATTAGGTGTACCAGACGACAGATCGATGGGATTTCCATAAAAATCAACTACAGGGTATTCAGGTATATCTTTAAAAATACCGGTGCCTGCTCCCGGAATTGGCGGCCCCGGATTAGCCACACCGGCATCAACAGCCGGACTATTGGCTTGAACCTGGTATTTACCGGCGGTATCTTCTTCACCTGCTGCAAATTGGGGATCACCGCTTACGGGATTCGTATCCAGATTCTTGAAACTCTGAACCACACCACCAAAAAACAGGTTATGCTTCATAAACAATTCTGTACCGTTATTATTTATTACCATTTGTTTTGTACCTATACCTGAGCCATTGGTCGAATAGAATATATTATTAAAGATGTGTGTGTTTTTAGCATTTACATCAATGGCAGTAGCAAATGGCTGATCGATGACAACCGTATTGTTATATATATAACTGTAATCGCAATAATGCGTTCCTGAAGGAGCATTTTGATTGATCCAGATGGTATGGTTACTGTTTTTCCAGTTTGGATTATCACGCCATCCATCATTCACACTCACATTAAAGCGATAGACCGCATTGACATTTCCCCCTAAAATCTCCACAAAGCCACCTTCACAATCTTCCATGTAGTTATACTGTACAAACGTGTTATGGTTTTCATGATCAATATGAATACCATGAGAATCGAGATAACCCCTTGTACTAATGCAACGGTTACGCTGAATAACTGTATTGTAACAACGCCAGGTCCAAACTGAACTTCCACGATTAGGCATACGTGGATCAACATCTGAACCGGGGTGATTGAATAAATTATCTTCAATCAGGCAGTTATAGGTTTTTGTAGGTAATATGCATGTCCCTCCCGTATAATGAAATTCATTGTTTCTAAAAACCAGGTTCATGTTTCGATTGATCATTTCATCACCAACACCATCAGCTCCACCCCCGTGTTTCATATGAACACCTAAACGTTGCAGGTCTGTGAAATAACAGTTCTCCATCAACACATCCTGTATATTTTTTTCCTGTCCGGCAACAGTATTCTTTGAACTATAAAACCTTACAGCAGCCACTTCCAATCCATTAAAAGAATCTTCTCCCTCTTCCTTAAGTATCGGTTTGGGTGCATATACATTCTGAAAGGTCATGTTACGGAAAGTGAAATTGCGCATCACTTCTGTTCCTGTGTTTAAGATATAGATACCATAGGCGTCAGTTTCATCGACCCCCGTTCTATTAGCTGTGCGCTCATTATTAATTTCAAGGCCATCAAAAATAATGTTGTCCTGATTTTCTACTAAAATGGCTTCCTGATAATCGCCACCTGCAACTTCACCAACTTCACCGGTAATAATTGGTTTTTCTCCATCTCCATAGTAGGTTATGGTAATGGGCTCTTCATTCGTTCCTGAACCATTCACCACAAAATGTCCGTCGAAACGATCACCACATTTAAAATTGACCGTATTACCTGGCTTAAGCGGCACCTGACTGATTTTCTGTAATGTTTTGAATGGTGCATCAATGCTTCCATTGTTCCCATCATCACCTTCAGAGCTACTGACATAATAATCTGTTAACTCGTCAAATTCAACTTCTTTTATTTTGAAATCATCAATCAACAAAGTGCCCGACCAGTTATGGAATACCCCTACATATACTGAGTTAATCCCGTTTTCTGCAGTAAATGACAGTTCATGACTTATCCATTGAGCCTCCTGTTCTTCAGTAGGGGCAAAATCCTCACCTTTTTGTATAATTGTTGAGCCATCAGACTGATAAATGCGCAAATGACGCTTAAATGGGCTTATTGTTTTTAAACTGAGCTGATACATCTTGCCTGGTGTTACATCTACCAGCCTGCGTAACTGCATTAATGTTTGACCATTGTCGCTTGCAGCACAAACCCCATATTGATTATTGTTATTGCTCTGAACTGTCGTGCTTATTGTGCCGGGATAATCTGATTTTTTACTAAAATCATACCCAAGGTTTGTTAAATCATCATTGACAACATAGCTTTCAAAATCATCTGTGAACACAGCTATTTGACAGTTAATATCCAATCTATAAAACAGTATACAAAAAATCAGAAACAGATATCTCATAAGCAATTACTTTTCGTGTGAATAGCCTTAATTGTACTGAAGCAAAAATATTGCATGATCCGGCTCGTGTTTAATCTCATATTACCCACTTATCACCAGCTTTTAACCAATAACCGGGTATGCCTATTTCGTTGTTGACTTCTTACCTTTGTTTTTCCATGCCTCCGTATGAATCAAGCCTAAGAAAGTAGGATCAATAAGCTGACCGGTCCATTTATTAAGAATCACCTCTAAGGCTTTAACCTTTTCGGGCATCTGATTGGCCAGATTGTTCTGTTCCCCAATATCCTTGCTTAAATCGTATAATTCCTTTGTTTGACCATTATTGTGTATAAGCAGTTTAAAATCCCCATCGCGCACACAATAACGCTGTTGGTCAAACTTTCGCAGAAAGATATTCTGATGGGGTGCAGTTTTCCTTTTTCCATTGACATAAGGAATAAGATTAACACCATCCAAAGGCTTTTCTTTATCAAAGGGCGAAGCCGCCAACTCTGAAATAGTAGCAAAAATATCGAGGGATGACACCGGGTAATCATAAACCATTGGTGTAACCTGTCCTTTCCAGCGCATAGCAAATGGCACCCTGTAACCACCTTCATAATGGGAGCTTTTACCCTCCCGAAGAGGTCCGTTGTCAGATGCATTTTTAGTTTCAGGTCCACCATTATCCGATAAGAAAAAGATAATTGTATTATCATCAATGGCTAACTCTTCGAGCTTATTCAGCAATCTGCCGACACCATCATCCAGGGCACTGACCATGGCCGCATAAGTTTTTCGTTTGGTATCTTTTATATTCGGAAAGCGTTGCAAATATTCCTCAGTGGCCTGTAAAGGCCCATGCGGTGCATTGTAAGATAAAAACAGAAAAAATGGCTCTTCAGCATGCCTTTCAACAAAACTAACAGCTTCATCAGAAAACTCATCGGTAAGATACTGGGTGGTTTTTTCTGGTGTATGATCACGCATGATCCAGGTACGATAACTATCTCGTTCACCAGAAATTTTATAACTATCTTTAATGGTTAACTCCTCAGGAAAGTAACGATGACCACCGCCCAGGTGACCATAAAACTCGTTAAACCCTCTATTGAGCGGATGGTGTGTTTCCTTATGTGCCCCCATGTGCCATTTACCGATAATAGAGGTTTGATACCCGACTTGAGCTAATGACTCAGCAATGGTTATCTCCTCAGTGCTTAAACCCATATTAGGATCATTGGGCTGGTATTGAGGATTACGTTCAAAGCCAAAACGTTGCTGATAACGACCGGTTAAAAATCCTGCACGACTTGGACTACATACAGAATATGTTGTGTAGCCATTTGTAAATTTAACACCTTCGTTGGCAATACGGTCAATATTGGGTGTTGGTATATCAGTACATCCGTTAAAACCCACATCAGCATACCCCAAATCATCAGCCATGATAACAATTAAATTGGGTTGCTTCTTTTTTGTTCCGGCATATGAGTCGGACAGTGATAAACAATATATAGCAAGGGAAATTATTATAGAAGCTTTCTTCATCTTTTTAATTCTAAAGTTTTACACCAATTATATCACAAACTTCCTTATAGAGACTCCATTTAACCATCTTATAGTTAGGATCGTCTTCTAAATTAATCCACTCATGAACGTCGTTCTTATGATTATATAATTCTTCCTTGCCATTGGCATAACGAATATAACGCCAATTCCGTGTGCGATATGAATAATGCTGTTCCCTGATCGTTGTTTTTGTTCCAATATTACCTACAATGGTTAAAGCTCCATTTGGCCCACGCCAAATTGTATTATCATTATCATCAAATAAAGGCAACATACTAAAACCACCTAATTCACCTGCCTGGTTGTTAAGTTTATTACTACCCGATAAGTTGCAGTATTCAACTAAGGTCGGATAGATATCCACCAACGAAACCGGCTGCTCAACTTTCGCACCAGCCTTAGCTTCAGGGGCCATAATAACCATTGGAACACGAGCACTCTCGTCCCAGGGCGAATTCTTAAACAGATAATTCTTCTCTCCCATCTGCCAGCCATGATCAGCGGTAAAAATAACGATGGTATTGTTTTTAAATCGACTATTTTCAAGAGCATTCAATACCTTTCCAATCTGCTCATCTACAAAAGCCACACAAGCCAGGTAAGCCTGTAAAAAATGCTTTAATGCCAACTCGCGGTCGCCATCATATGATTCCATTAACATCCGGTAGTACCTGAAGCCTTTATTATTCGGATTAATATTATCTTTCAGATAAGTATCTTCAGCATCCGAAGCCAGCCAGGGAGCCAGTTCCAAATCATCGATCGGGAACATTTCAAAAAAACGGTCAGGTGCATGTAATGGCGTATGAGGATTCACAAAGCCTACCCCCATAAAGAACGGTTGGTTATTTTCACTTGCCTCCAGTTCTTTAATTTTCTTAGTTGCCCACTGTGCATGCAATTCATCCTGCATTAAATCTCTGTCTTCATCATTTGTATAACGAAATGGTTTTCCGTCCCAGCCATACACCCACATATCGCAGGTTGATAAACGCCCATAGGAACCATCAACAGGTCCAATGGACTGATAAGGCTGCGGCACCTTTGGGTGTGCAACACGATTCTCGCCATCAAACGCAAAAGGTCCATAATTGTGCTTGGTATTCATACCCCATTCATCCCATGATTGCGGCTCATGATTACCATGTAATAGCTTACCACTACCCAAGGTGTAATAGCCATTCTCTTTAAAGAGCTGTATCAGTGTTTTATTATTCTTTAAAACAGCCTGCCTGGTTCGTTTTGTCCAGCCAAAATCGTTTGAATCGTGTGGATAAACACCAGTAAAGAGACTATTGCGTGATGGCTGACACACTGGCGCATTGGATTGCGCATTTAAAAACTGCACGCCTTTGGCTGCCATGGCATCAATATTTGGAGTGTGAGCCTGTGGATGCCCTCCAAAAACACCCTGGTAATCATTCAGGTCATCGCACATGATAAAGATGACATTGGGTTTTTCGTTCTGACTATAGCTCTTTAGTGCACAACAGATACATAAGAGAATAAGTAAAAAATATTTCATTATTTAAAATTTGATGGTTGGATTAACAAACAGTTCAAAAATGCGGAAATCACATCTAGTCTACTGACAATTATCATTCAATTGTTAACACAAATATTTTTCTCTTGCGAATAGTAAAGGGTTTATAAATGTCCATGCTCTGTTCTGGAAAAAAACATCTGCATAGTTGAAAACAATTTACCTTTCGATTAAGTGTTTCTAAAATGAGGCCTTACTTATCGGACAAACGAATAGAACTAATCTGACAAAGTTTTTTTTTATCCAACATCAACTCAGCACCCTTTGAATATATTACCATACCCAACTAAGGTTAAACACTAAAAAAAGATACTATGCTTTCCTTCAATAAGATTCAGAATTCCGTCACGCTTTACCTTTTCCTTATTCACCTGAATACCCGTTTCGGAATTAAAGCTATTTAAGTCTAAGTCAACTGAAACCCCTTCTGGTATTACCAATTTTAAATGATTTCTTTTTCCTGATTCCCATTCAACAGTCAATTGCTTATCTCCGACAGGCACGTTAGCACTCAAATGACTGACTCCTGAATCATGATATCGTAGTGTCCATTTGCTTAAACCCGGTTGTTCAGGTTTCAGGCCAAATAAATATTCTGCAAACAAAGCTGGAGGAAAGGCACTTTCCGTCTGAGCATCACTACGTGTTTTGTTTGGTAAAAATTTCCCGGTTCGCCCGCTGCCATGCAACCACCACTCTTCCCATAGTGTTTGATTGGAATTTTCATCCAACATGTGTCCAAAGCGTTTGTTGAACAAGTCAAATGATTCTTTTACATAACCATATTCGCATAAGCCTTTATGCAGGTAATAGGACATTGCTGGTGTGACCATGATCATACCAGATGTTCGTTTAACGAAATCGTTATTGTCATCCGCCAATATATTTTGTGCAATAAGTTGGCCTTGCTCCTGTGTGGCGATATTCAATGCCAAAGCCATAGCATTAGCATGTTCACTTAGCATCTTTGATTGCTTCCCATCAAGTAATGCATCCACAAACATACCTGACTCTTCGCTCCAGAACATACTTTGAAGACTTTTGCGCAAGGTCAATGCTTTTGCTGCATAGCAATCTGAATTAGTATCTTTTAACCATAGCAGCAACTCCGTATAATTCTCTAATGCTTCAAGGTAATGAGCATTTAAAGCGAAATTAGCTCCACTTCGGTCATTTACAGCATGGTCAAGCCAGTAGGCATAAGGAGGACTATCAATCAGTCCATGCGCATTGGTAAATCCATCCATAAGATTCAGAAGTCGTTCAGCACTTGGCAATAAAGTCATGACGGTCTCATGATCTCCACTGTACAAATAATAATTCCACAGGCTTTTTAGCCAAAAACAATTGGAATCAAGAATAACCATGTAATCGTTTGCGGCAAGTGGAGCATAAGCCGGCATTATGCCATCTGCCATTTGCTCCTGAGCCACCTGAACGAGGTAGCGGCGTTGCAGGGCCATGTCACCAAAAGTATAGTAGTTACCCAATGCTCCATAGAAACCGGTTTGCGCATATTGTCGACGTTCACGATAGTTATCGGTGATGGCATCGGTAGTGCACACATCTATGGTTTTGGCAGAGCCTTCAAAAAATTCCCTAACCCACGGGGCATCAACCGATGACATCTCTCCTTTTAATTCGAAAGGATAAGCTATCCTTCGTATGGCAAGCTGCCTGATCGAAACCGGTTGGCCGGCGTTTTCAATCCATACTGCCATATATCGACAAGGCTTAAAATAAGAAGCCTCCCACAAATCCTTCTCCCCGGATAATATAATGTGGTCTTCGTATTCGGCATCTACTATACTGGCACAAAACGTATTATTCAGAACATAGGGTGCGCAAAGAACGCTTAACTGCGTTCCTGACTGTCCTTCTATTTCAAGTAATGGAAAACCATTTATCACGGCTCCGTAGTCAAATACCAATAAGCAACCTGCTTCACCTTCATTAAAAACAATATTGAAAGGCTCATTTTTATGAATACGTTTTGCAATTTTCTTATCAATCGTATGATTCAATGTGATTTTCTCACGAACAAGATTGTATGGCTTCTCTTTATATGACCTGGTGAGAATTAACTTTGCATCCTGCTCCACTTCATCCTTTAAAAAGGGAATATCACGTTTAAGCAGCTTAATCCACGGATTCACGGAAGCGGTTGGTCTGACCCCCTTCTTATGCGAAGGCCAGCCTTCATTTCGGATAAGCTCAGTGGCATATTCCCATTTTGAATCATCATAAGTCAAAGTGAACCAGTTATGTTCATAACGACGCATATCAACAATGTCACACACGTCACGTTGAAAACGACTGATTGGTGGTGAGTTCTTATCCCAGCTTTGATCCTTCATCAGTCTCCAGCTATTATCTGAAACAACCAACTGATTTCCCAACTCAAGTTGCACTAATAAACCAGCGCGTGAATCAAACTGGTATGATTTCGCTCCCGCTTCGTAAACGGCTCTTAGTGCTATAAGATTATTCCCTTCTTTCAGATATGGATGAATATCGATTTCATCGTATGACTGATGATGTGCCACACATCTTGCAGGTCCCCGATTGATGTATTGTCCGTTAATATACAATAGGTAAAAATCCGACGCAGTTATCCTTAACAGGGCCTTTTCAGGCAATGCATTCAGTGCTATTGTTTTGCGGACTAATATAGCTTCCGTATTTTCAGCAGACCATATCCATTTAGCGGACCATTGCTTTTCTGATGCAGTGCCTTGCAAACTAAGGGAACAGAATACAATAATAACCAGTAATAATCTCATTTTATGCAATATTAAATCAGGTATCAGTTAGTGTACGATCAAATAAAGGCAGAGAAACAAAGACACAGAAGTTGCATCTGGCGTTGTGTAAAAACTTGCTCTCTGTATTTCCTATCTTCTACTTATACTTGGAACCCGCATAGTTCATCATATTATACAATAGCTTTTCAGCCACCGGATCTTTATCCAGAAAATCAATAATACGCAGAGTTGACATCAGCATTTGCCCTTTACCAATGTTGGCTTCCAGAACATCTGCGGCCCACCAGACTTCACCGGGGCCATTGTAATGACGCAACATATCATCATGGTTGGGAAAATGGTCGTAACCAATCATTCCGGCAATATAAGTCCCTTCCTGCTTACTCATGGCTTCAACAGGGTGTACATTTTCATATACGCCATGCATGATCATATTGGTTGGCAATTCATTAAACACAGGGTGTTCAGTAACAATATGCGTTTTAGCAGCCCAACCACCTCTGGTGGCCCATTTCGCCAACATCTCAGCATTTAAAGGCAGTGCTTCAGTACTTACCTCATCTAATACCCGGTCAAATCCAGGTACCCTATTACCTGTTGTTTCAAGAAACACAGCATATCCCCCTTTTTTAACAAAGTCTTTTACTTCTAAAACCTTATCTGTAAAGGCCTTGTTCTTTTTATTTACTTTGCCTACTAAAACCGGTATATCACTATTAAGCGATTGGCTAAACTCGACATACTTAAGACCTTTAGCTCCCAGAAATGCTTTTAAACTGCCTTCGGGGTCCAGAACAGCGATCTGAACATCCGGTAACTTTAACTGTGATTGGTTAAACACATCAAAAGCTTGTTCGTTTTCAGTAATCAACTTCCCGGCTTCATCACTTATCTTTACCTCTACAGAATAAGAACCAGACAATGATTTTGTATCCAGATGTGAATCGATAAAAGTAGAGATACCAGATAGAAAGGATACATTCAAGTCTTCAGACCAAACCACTTTCTGATTATCATCCAGCACCTTTACTTCCACTTGTACCTTTTCATCTGTTGATTCGTTCACTCCAAACACCTGTAACTGCATTCCTTTATCTGCATATACATTGCGGGGTAAAATACGGATGGGTGCTATTTGGGGTTGATTGGCAGCTTTTGTTAAATCATAAACCAATGTCTTAGGATTACGCCATAAGTCTAATAATCCGGCTCCAATCACCCAGTCGCCGCCAACTAAAGCGTGCACACAATAGCCTTTAACCGTAGTATTTAATCGCGTCGCTTCGAGCATACGCTTGTTTGCCATGCCATGTATTTTCTGCTCTTCCAGATAAAGGTCACGCACATTGGGGTATATCTTGTCAAAGCCCGTTTTATCCAATGCAGCTATATACCCCTCATTAAGTTCTTTATGGTAAAGTGTTGGAGCTACAATTGAATTACCCTTTTCTTCGAATATCTTATTATTTGCTGTTAAATCAGGCGTGCTTCCGTAACCTACCTCAGACAGGTAGGTCATCATACCCGGAACAACATGCTTTCCATAGCTTTTCACCCCTGTCAAGCCTAATGCCTTTTTCTCTTCCTCTGTTTTCGCTGTTGCCAGATAACCATCAAACTCAGCTTCACATACCTGAGAGCCACTGTAATGGTGAATATCATTGAATTTCTTTGGGATGCGCTCATTCGGCAAATAAATATTGGCTCCTTCGCCCCAGCCTCCTGACTCATCTAAAATCATACGGCTTGGATCCAACTCCCTTGCCAATACCGACATGGAATTTAGCATCTGTGCTAAAATGGGACGGTTAATTTCATTGAATAATTCCCATTGCACAATACAAGTCCTATTGCGATTATTAAGAATGGTTTCTCTCAGTTCATTTTCTACCATATGCGATAAACGTGGCGTAGAGATTGGCCTTAACATACATTCGGTGACTAAACTACCAACAGTTAGTACGCCTAAAGAATCACACAAATCCAACCACATAGGTGGTGCCGGTTTCCGCCACGGACGAATCATGTTAAAACCAGCTTCTTTAGCTAATAATATTTCTTTAATGGCCATCTCACGACTATCAGGGTATGCCAATTTAACCGGGTATAAGCCTTCAAAAAAAGCTGCCTTAAGATATATAGGCTTACCATTTAAAGTAAATACATCGTTTTCAACAGAGAATTCGCGCATTCCAAACTTATGTGACCATGTGTCTTCATTCGTCTTTTCTCCCTCGATGTGAACGATTGCCTTGTACAGGTATGGATCATCTGTTGACCAATAGTTAACATGATCTATTTTTAGTATTCGGCTTATTTCATTTTTCCCTGGTAAAGCTTCAATGGCTTCCGAATGCTCCGACACAACAATTCCATCGCTATCCTCAATGCGAATCTTTACTTGTTTATTACTGGCATAGGCGTCAGCATTATTAATGCACATATTCAGCACCACTTCATCTGAAGCAATCCTGGGCTCGATAAAGACATCCGCCAGGTAGGTATGTCCCTTGGCGCTTAGTTTCACACCTTGCCAGATACCTCCTGCAATGGCGCCGCGCCACATTGGCACTTCCTGACGACCCATACCGTCAATCCGCTTGTCAGTCAAAATTATCGGGCTCACCACTCGTACCATAATAGTATTTTCCTCACCATACTTTAACAGCTTATCGATTCGGAAACTAAAGGGTGTATAACCGCCCTCATGAAAGCCAAGCACCTGCTCATTAACCCACACTTCTGAGTAATAATTAACAGCATCAAATTCAATCTCCACGATTTTACCTTCCCAGCTGGCCGGAATATTGACTTCCCGGGTATAGAAACCAACACCTTCATAGTTCTTTTCTGTTTCTTCCCAACACGAAGGCACTTCAATGGTTTTGCTATTTAATGTGCTGAAGACTTCATTCAAATACCATTGTTTCTCTATTCCTTCATTGGTATCATCAAAAATGATATTCCATCTGCCATTTAAGGAAATGGTATTCGTATCAGTTTGGGCACAGGCTCCAATAGTGATAAATAAAAACAGGACCGCTAAATATGTTACGCATGTATTCATTAGTGAAAATTATTTCGTTCAATTAAGGTGGATCATTCTTTGCTACCCCCTCGTCAATAGGCAAATGTATAGGAAAGCATGTGCTGAAATATTGCATTATTTATCTAACAATGACCATATATTACCTGTCATTATAAAAAAATGACAGCCGATATCCAACTGTCATTTTAGTATTAGGAATCAGCATTTCCGGCAAGCTATTCCTGTGTATATTTCTATATTATAAAGGTTCATATCAAGCAGAAAATGTCTGTAATCCTATACTTGAATTTAAAACCTGATACTTTCTCTTGAAATCACGAGGGGTTACTTGTTTTAATTCTTTAAATACACGATTAAAACTTGTCAATGAATTAAAACCGGTATCAAAGCACACGTCAGAAATTGATTTATCACCATTAATAAGAAGCTCGCAAGCCTTGCCTATTCGGTATTCATTCAGAAACTGAAAAATCGTTTTATTGGTTCGTGTCTTAAAAAAACGGCACAACGAATTTGGTGTCATGGCTGCTTCATCAGAGATATCTTCCAAAGTAAGCGGACTATTATAATTGCCAGATAAAAAGTCAATTATCCTATTTAATCGATACTCTTCTGAATTATTTGCCGGCAGAGAAAACTCAGGGCTTGCCAAAAGTTCAATTTCTGTTTGTTCTGCCAATATATTTAAAATCTGAAGTAGCAGAATAAACTGCATAGCAACATCCGCATCTGAAATGGATACCAATAAATTATTAACCTGAGCAACTGCTTTATCGTTGAATTTAACTCCACGCTGTGATTCACTTAAAAGCTGTTTTATACGGCTAAATTCAAACATGGACAACAGATTGAACGCAGGATGACTTGTATCAAACTTGATAACAACCGCTTCCAATCCATCTTTCTCTACTTCCTCACTATTTTTCCACAGATGTGGCAAACCTGCACCAACCAGTACCAGGTCACCCATCTCAAATTCAGATAAATTATCACCTACGACTCTTGACCCCTTTCCCCTTAAATAATAGATTAACTCATGCTCATCATGATAATGCCAATTTTGCTCAAAGTGTCGCCGCTTTATTCTTTCTATAGCCACAACACTCTTCTCTTTACTTTTATTGGATTTATATTTAAGCTTCATGTTAATTGGATTTAGGATTCTTCAAATTAAACCGAACTTATTATCTAATTGATCAGAACAAACAATAGAAGAGATAATAGAATAGCCAGTATACCAAACAAGGCATATTTTGTCATTTTAATTCTCCTGATCGCTGCTTGTGCTTCCTTATTATCCATTATTATTGACCTCTTGATTTTACCGTTTGCAAGTTGATTTATTTTATGCTTCGGGCAATACATCGTTTATTCAACTTATGTAATTAAAGGCTTCAACATATCCTGCATCATTTATTCAAATCATGTAGGCAAATCATTCAGAAACATCAGCCTAAGATCTGCCTATCAATAACATAGCTGCAATCAGATAATATTACTCATCATTTTAAAACAAGCACTTATCATCCCCTCATCCTTAAACTAAGGATGATAGCAGAACAGGAAATGCTACCGTCTAAAATAAAATCAAACTGTTGTTTTCGGAGAACATTAACGCCTAGGAGTATATGCTACTAAGTATTCTTATTGCGGTATTCGGTAAGTGTTTCACCATATTGCTCCTTAAAGTTCTTTCTGAAACTTCTTGAATCAAGGTACCCAACTCTTTCGATAATTTCTGAGACAGTTAAATCAGTATCTCTTAGAAGCTGAGCTGCTTTTTTCAGGCGGATTGACTTAATAAAACCAGCTGGTGTTTGATTCGTAGCCTTTCTGATTTTCCGATAAAAAGATGATGAGCTCATGGCTAATTCTTTGGATAGCATATCGGGCGTAAATTCAGGCAATTTCATATGCCTTTCTACTATATTCACCGACTGCTTCAAAAATTTGGCTTCCGCAGAACTAATTTCCTCATTTTCAGCCTCCAGAATAATCTTATTAGCATACTTTTCTTTAAGCATTATTCTTGAAGCAATTAATTGTTTGATCTCTTCCAATAACAATTCAGGGTTAAATGGCTTCCTGACATATGAATCAGCTCCCTTTCTGGATCCAAACAGCTGCTCCCTGTCACTGCCTTTAGCTGTTAGTAAAATCACAGGTATATCAGAGATCAACTGGTTGGTTTTAATCTTTTCACACAACTCATAACCATCCATTCTCGGCATCATAACATCCGATAATACTAAAGCCGGTTTGTACTCAACAGCCTTTTCAAAACCATCGTAACCATCATCAGCCTCAATGATATTGTAATACGTTCCTAGAAACTCCTTTAAGTATTCCCTCAGCTCCTTGTTATCCTCAACAATTAATACGGTGGTACCCTTAGTCCCTTTATTAACTGAAGCTTTTGATACAAAACCATCAGGTGAAACTGGTAATAAGGCTTGTTTATCATGCTTTGTTAATTCATCCGGTGAAAAGTGCTCCTTCCCTTTCTTCAAATAAACAGAAAAGATAACTGGTTTCTTCTCTTCACTTAAAACACTAACTTTTCCTTTATGAAGCTCAGTAAATACTTTAACCAGTTGCAAGCCTATTCCGCTGCTTCCAATGGAACTATTGCCTTTTACCTGGTAGAAACGCTCAAACAGATGCTTGATCTCAGCTCTGGGAATAGCTTTGCCTTCATTGCATATATCAATTTTGTAATACTTGTTATCTTCAGTTACATGCAAAACAACTTTACCATTGGGTTGAACATGCTTGAAAGCATTTGACAGAAGATTTGTTAACACAACTGAAATACGCTCTGAATCTGCATAAACCAAAGTTTCTTTGGCTTGATATAGAACCTTAAACGAAAGTTCTTTTAACTTTGCCAGCTGCTTAAAAGGAAGACTGTTCTCATTGATCAGTTCCTGCAGGTTGCATTCATTGACATTGAGCTCTATTTTACCGGAGTCTATCTTCCTGAACTCAAGCAATTGATTTACCAGATCATACAAACGACTGGTATTCAAATCAATCAGTCGCATGCGATCTTTATAGAAGTTAGCCTTTAGCTCAGAAAAGTCCTTATTTAGCAGCTCTTTTACAGGTGCCAGAATTAAGGTCAGTGGTGTTCTGAATTCATGGGAAATATTGGTAAAGAAGCGCAACTTATAATCGTTCAATTCTTTGATTTGATTTTTTTGCAGACGCTCCACTTCAATGGCATTTTGTAACCGTTCCTGACTAACAACCATGCGTATAATTATAAATACCACCAACAGGATAAAAAACACATAGGCAACAATGGCATATGTACTTTTCCAGGGGGCCGGCAAAACTGTAATTCGAAGCTCTTTATGGTTATTACTCCATATCCCATTACTATTGGTGCCTTTAATTTGCAATTTATAGTCATCGGGCTTCAGGTTGCTGAATGATATTTCACGTTGATTAACCAACTCAATCCAATCTGAATCAGAACCAATCAAACGATAAGCATATTGGTTCTTATCCGGAGATTTATAATCAAGAGATGCGATCTTAAGCGAAAATTCATTTTCCTTATACGATAATGTTATTTCTTCAAGCTCATTGATATTCGATGTTAATAAATGACCATCTCCTACCTGCTGCTCTTTGTTCAATATCTTAAAACCTGATATGACAAGCGGGGGCTGATAGTTATTCCATACAATGTCCTGGGAATCAAAGTAGGTTAATGCAGTATAACCACCGAAATAAATTGTGCCATCTGCACCTTTCCATTGCGCTCCTTCTGAGTATGAATAATCGCCCAAGCCGTCAGCCCTGTCATAATTTAGCACTTGTTTGTTTTCCGGATTCAATGACGAAATACCGACATTAGTTGAACACCATATCAAGCCGCTATTTCCAACCACAATTCCGTTTATATAGTCATCTGCAAGCCCTTTAGCTCTGTTAAAAGTATTAAGAACAGGTGTTCCCGATAAATCTGATTCAAGTTGATGAAGGCTGCAGGGTGTGCCAAACCAGATGCTTCCTTTTTTATCGATTTCCAAACACAACATTATATCACAGGCCAGGGATGTGGAAACTCCCAGATTCTTTAGCGATAAGAAAGCTGAATCAGAGGCATTAAATTGATAGAGTCCATTGTAAGTAGCAAACCACATGTTACCTGATAAATCCTTTCGTATTGCTGTCACCCTGTTATCTCCCAGCATGCCTTCTTTATCACCACCAACAAAATGTTTGATCAGTCGATAATTCGACTCGTTTTTTTGAAAAAGAAACACGCCTCTTTGCTGAGTGCCGATCCAAAGCTTGTTTTCATCAAAGAACAATTGATGAACTTTTCTGATACGCTTAAATTCTTCATCTTGAAAAAACCTGGAAGCAGATAAAAAATGAAAACCTCCAACTGTCTTCTCTATCGTGAAAATTCCCTCCTCAAAACAAACCCACAAATTACCGGCAGGTCCTTTACCAATCGTTTTTACCGTGCCATTTTTCAACATGGGATCTGACCGTACGTTTTGGAATGTTTTATTGTCAGTTGAATAAAAGAGGCCATTGCCATTAGTTCCTATCCAGGTGATACCATTATCATCGGTAAAAACGACATTAATATGACTTATATTCCGTTCACGGGAATCTAATATAGTAACACTATTGAAATTATTTTTTTGTGCAATGCGAACAATACCGGCTTGTGTCGCTAACCATAAATCCCCTATTTGATCTTCGAATATATCTCTTATAACATGATAGTCTACGGGTGCTGATTGAGCATTATCTGGATAAATTTCAACTTTACTGAACAATGCCTTTTCCTTATCGAAAAGATATAAACCTTCTCCCCATGTACCAACCCATAAGCGACCTTTTGTATCATTGAGTAAACTATAGTTTCGGGCATTCTTCGTCAGTTTATTGATATAAACCTCAGATTGTAATGTCTTGAAATTGACTTTCATGAGCTCCTGGGACCATCCCAATGCCCAGATACATTCATTCCTTTCATCCATCGTAATTGAGGTGATACTTTTTCCTCCAAAGTTTACAATTGGCCCATCACCATCAATGTACTTCAAACCAGTACTTGAAGCCACCCAAATCCTGCCATTACCCGTCTCTGCAAAATCCCTGACCTGCCCGGCTTCTTTGTAATGAATAACAGTGTCACGCTTTATACAAACAAGGCCATTACTCCAGGAGCCTATCCAGGTATTTCCTTTACTATCTTCATAGAAGGAAAGTACTCTGCTTAAGCCATATTGACTGGCCTGCTTAATGTCATTAAACGACTCTTTTGAATTAATATACTTTGATGGCCCTCCTGATTTAAGGCCAATGCAGATTTCATCCCTTGAGTTTAAAAACAGGGCTTCAATGGAAGGATTGGATATGCCGGTGGAGTCCTGCTCTGAAGGTTTGTAATGCTTAAACTCATAGCCATCGTAGCGATTTAATCCACCCCGGGTACCGAACCACATAAAACCATATTGATCCTGCACTATGGAGGTTACTTCATTGTGCGATAAACCATCTTTAACAGATAGAAAACTCAACTGGTAATTGTCTGGTGTGGAATAAATTACAAAACAATGTAAAACGATAATTCCCAAGAGTAGTAAACGCATCTTTACCATTATTTTTTCATTCGGCAGTGGTGATTATTCGATCAGAAAGATAAGTAATTACTCTTAAAAATTTTACTAACTGTATCGCGAACAAAAAACATTGTCATCACAACATCAGGTAATCTGAGTGTATACATCTGAAAAAGGTATTTATTTAAAGCTATTGTCATAAATCACCTACTTAATTGAACTCCGCAATCACAAAATATTAAGCCGGCTTAGGAAGATATTATGTTGTAAGAAGTTAAAAAAACAATCTATTTTGTATAGTTGATACACGAACATGCCAATTAATACACTTGCATATTCCCACGCTAATTATAATTCTTTCTCAGAAATTTCCTCTTGTTTCCATTTACATTATTCAAGAGTTCAATCTGGAAGGGGAATAAAAAAAGGAAGGGGAACTAACGCTCCCCTTTTAACCCTTAAAAAACTAACCCTAAAAACAAGTGGTTAACCGACTTGTTACTTTTAATATCTTACGAAATCCTGTTCTTTCATTTCAATTAACATACAAATATAAGTAATTGTTTTTAATCTGATTAAAGGAATCTGTTTTATTTAAGATTCTGCCTTAACCATTCAAACAGACATGTTGCGGCAGCATGTGATACATTCATTGATTTGATAGCCCCCGGCATCGGAACATAAACAGCTTCATCACATCTGGCTAGTATTTCCTCTGAAATGCCATACTTCTCATTACCCAACACTATGGCCATCTTTGCGGGCAATTCATTCTCGTATAAATCACTGGCTCCGTCAACAGTTTCAAGTGCTACAAGGCGATAACTATCGGGAATAACCAGCGTATCGGCCGACTGCCACTCCACCTTTACATGACCCATAGCCGCTCCGGCTGTTTTCTTAACTTTACTCTGACGACACGCTTCACTGCCCAACACAATTACCCTTGATGCATCGACATTAGCTGCCAGACGAATGATACTGCCTATGTTTTCTGGGGTTGAAAAATTATCAGTAACAATAATTATATCACTACCTTCTTTTATTGAGCAGGTATTTGTCTCGTTGAAAAAATATTTTGAGTGCGTTTCAGGCATTTACTTTACACGTTTTAATCCCATCTCCTCACCCTTCTTCAACATCAGTTCAAAAGCTTCATCGTAGTTATTACCAATTTCACCTTCCAGAATGGCCTCTTTAATAATAGCCTTTAAATCACCAATCTCCTTACAGGGCTGAAGGTTAAATGTCTTCATAATGACTTCACCTGTGACCGGTGGCTGAAAATTGCGAATATGATCTTTCTCTTCAATCTCTTTCAGCTTTTGACGTACCACCTTAAAGTTACGCATGTAGCGTTTAACCTTAGCCTCATTCTTCGATGTTATATCAGCCTCACACAAGGTCATTAAGTCATCTATATCATCACCAGCCTCAAATAACAATCGTCGAACGGCTGAATCGCTAACCACATCTTCACTCAATACGATAGGGCGCATGTGCAATCCCACCATTTTCTGAACGTATTTCATCTTTTCATTCAGAGGCAACTTCATTCGCCCAAAAATCTTCGGAATCATCTTCTGACCAATGAAATTGTGATTGTGAAAAGTCCACCCGAGCTTCTTGTCGTATCGCTTCGTGCGTGGTTTGGCAATATCGTGCAATATGGCCGACCAGCGCAGCCAAAGATTATCGGTATTGGGCACAATACGGTCCAAAACCTCTAATGTATGATAGAAATTATCCTTATGAGCACGGCCATCAACCTTATCAACCCCTTTCATAGCCTGAAACTCAGGGAAAATAATCTGCAGCAAACCTGTTAACTCCAATAGTTTAAAGCCGATCGAAGGTCGGTCCGCCATTACTATTTTATTCAGCTCATCGGCAATGCGCTCGCCTGAAACAATATCAATCCTGTCCTTCTGGGTTTTAATGCCCTCAAAGGTCTTTTCTTCAATCCTGAAATTAAGCTGCGTGGCAAAACGAATGGCGCGCATCATACGCAAAGGATCATCTGAAAAGGTCACACCCGGTTCAAGCGGCGTGCGTATTATGCCATTTTCCATATCCTCTATCCCATTGAAGGGATCAACCAGTTCTCCGTAATTGTCCTTATTAAGACTTAATGCCAAAGCATTAATCGTAAAATCACGACGATTCTGATCATCTTCAAGGGTACCATCTTCAACAATGGGCTTCCGTGAATTACGTTGATAAGACTCTTTGCGCGCTCCTACAAATTCCACTTCCAGATCACGGTAGCGCAACATGGCCGTTCCAAAGTTCTTAAAAACATTTAAACGTAAGCCACCTAATTTTTTGGCCACCTGCTCTGCCAACTCAATACCACTACCCAACACCACCACATCAATATCTTTCGACGGACGATTCAGGTACAAATCACGAACAAACCCACCAATTACAAAAGCCGGCCTGTTCATCTCATCACATATATCTCTTATTGTATGAAAAACAGGGTGGTTCAGACTCTTTTCCACCCTTTTACTTGCTTCTTGTATCATATTGCTGATAAAATTACAATAATAATATGGCATTTTGACCATTTTTGGCAGATATAGCTTTTGGCACAGTTGTTGAAATATCCACACATATACATTTCTAGATATCTAGAAATATTTTATTACTTTTGCAGTATTCACAATAAAAAAATAGAAATCATGGTACAACACTTAACCAACGAAACATTTAAAGAAAAAGTTTTTAATTATACGGATAGCAAAGACTGGAAATTTGAAGGAAGCAAACCTGCAGTCATTGATTTTTACGCTGATTGGTGTGGACCTTGTAAAATGGTAAGCCCTATTCTGGACGAGTTATCAGCCGAGTTTGATGGTAAAATAGACATCTATAAAGTAGATACTGAGGCCGAACGTGAACTGGCAGGAGCATTTGGGATCCAAAGTATTCCATCTATTCTGTTTATCCCTAAAGATGGTCAGCCACAAATGGCACAAGGGGCATTGCCAAAAGATACATTCATCCGTGCCTTTAAAGATGTGCTGAAAGTTGAGAAATAATAGCCGGTACGGCTGTTAAAGTCTTGTTAAATCGTGTAACAACATAAACTATTGAGTGAATAACAGAGTTTAAATGAAACATTGTAATAAGTAAAAATATGAAGAAGATATTATTTGTTTTAGGTGGTTTAATCTTAGTAATTGCCAGTGGATTTCAAGTTTACAATTCATCGGCCGATGAGACTAAACAAAGTGAAGGAGAAAACTCTGTTATTTACCTTGATGCAGCCAGTTTTAAGGAAAAGGTATTTAATTACGAAACCAACAAGGAATGGAAGTATGAGGGTGAAGTACCTGCTATTCTTGACTTTTATGCCGACTGGTGTGGACCTTGTAAGATGTTGTCACCTGTATTAGACAAAATTCAAAAGGAGTACAACGGTAAGGTTCAGATCTATAAAATAGACACTGACGACGAAAAGGAATTAGCTGCCACATTCGGGATTCGAAGCTTACCAACAATCGTATTTGTTCCTTTAAAGGGTGATCCGCAAGCTGCAATGGGGTACCGCTCTCAAAGCGATCTGGAAACAATGATTAGTGAAATATTACAAGTTGAGAAGTAATACCAAATGTTTTATTGAATGATTGATAAATAAACTGAATTATTCAGGGCTTCAACAATAAAAATAGAGATATAGCCAATGCTACATTGATATTTTATGAAGAAATTGAAGTTTTAAATAAACAAATTATATCGATCATTTGATGATATTTTTCGTATAATACTCATGATTAGATAATGGATTGAAAGCCGAAGATATTTTCTTCGGCTTTTGTTTGTTTATAAGTTATATTTTCATTTACCTTTGATCCATCAATTATTCGGGGTGCCTTAAAACACAGGCTGAGATTACACCCATTGAACCTGATGCAGGTAATGCTGTCGCAGGGATATGAATGACTCTCCACAGGCTTCCCGTACAATTTAATAAGACAATGAACATCTTAATTAATGGGCAAGCTACAGACATGCCCGACAATTCTACAATCACCGATGTGCTGCAGCACATTGAACAATACCAGAAAGGTGGTATTGCCGTTGCCGTTAATGATATGGTTGTTCCTAAAGGCAAATGGGGCAACTCGCAGGTAACTGATGGCGACAAAATTCTGATTATTAAAGCAAGCCAGGGCGGCTAATTCATATCCACACAACTTATGACGAAAAGTAAAATATCTCAGGAAGGTCTGACCACTGGTCCTTTTCCTAATTCAAGAAAAATTTATGAGAAAGGTTCAATTCATAATATTGAAGTCCCTCACAGAAGCATTGAATTAAGCGACACAAAAACCAGTGAAGGTGAGCTGATTAAAAACCCACCGATAACCGTTTATGATACAAGTGGTCCATATACCGATCCTGACTACAAGGTTGATCTGGAAAAAGGATTACCTAAAATTCGTGAGCAATGGATCAGGGAGCGTGGTGATGTTGAGGAGTTGCAGCAGTTAAGCTCTGAATACGGGCAAATGCGTCTGGCCGACACTAATCTTGACCATTTGCGGTTTGACCATGTCAGCTCGCAACCATTGAGGGCTAAAGATGGTAAATGTGTTACTCAGTACTTTTATGCCAGCCAGGGTATTATCACGCCAGAAATGGAATATGTTGCCATTCGTGAAAACCAGCAATTACAGCAGGTAAAAGATAAATACCGCCAACACCGTGGCGAATGTTTTGGAGCTCAAATACCAGCAAAAGAGGTAACACCTGAATTCGTTCGTGACGAGATTGCCGCGGGAAGAGCGATCATTCCATGTAATATTAACCACCCTGAGGCAGAGCCTATGATCATTGGTCGTAACTTTTTGGTAAAGATCAATGCCAACATTGGTAACTCACCAACTACATCATCCATCGAAGAGGAAGTGGAAAAAGCCGTCTGGGCCGTTCGCTGGGGTGCCGACACCATCATGGATCTTTCCACTGGTGATAACATCCATGAAACACGCGAATGGATCGTTCGCAACTCACCGGTTCCGGTTGGAACTGTACCATTGTACCAGGCGCTTGAGAAAGTTAATGGTGATGTTGAGAAGCTAACCTGGGAAATTTATCGGGATACCCTGATAGAGCAGGCTGAACAGGGAGTAAGCTACTTTACCATACATGCCGGTTTGTTATGGAAGCACATTCCATCAACTATTCATCGTGTAACCGGTATTGTTTCACGTGGTGGTTCAATCATGGCCAAATGGATGCTATACCACCACAAGGAAAATTTCCTCTACACGCACTTTGATGAGATATGTGACATACTGGCAGCCTATGATGTTGGGGTGTCTTTAGGCGACGGGCTTCGTCCTGGTTCTATTGCCGATGCCAATGACCGTGCTCAATTTGGGGAATTAGAGGCTCTTGGAGAATTAACACAGATAGCCCGTGATAAATATGTTCAGGTCATTATTGAAGGACCGGGTCACGTGCCTATGCAGGGTATTAAAGAAAACATGGATCTGCAGTTGAAGCACTGTAAAGAAGCGCCTTTCTATACCTTAGGACCTTTAACTACCGATATCGCACCGGGCTATGATCACATTACATCAGCCATTGGTGGTTCAATGATCGCATGGCAGGGTACAGCCATGCTTTGCTATGTAACACCAAAAGAGCATTTGGGCTTACCCGACAAGCATGATGTTAAGGTGGGCGTTATAACCTACAAACTGGCAGCACATGCTGCTGATGTGGCAAAAGGATTCCCGGGTGCCCAGTTCAGAGACTACGCTATGAGTAAGGCTCGTTTCGAATTCAGGTGGAAGGATCAGTTTTCTTTGGCACTGGATCCGGAAACGGCCATGCAGTACCATGATAAAACGCTGCCTGATGAAGGTTATAAGTCATCACACTTCTGCTCCATGTGTGGAGAGAAATTTTGCTCTATGAAAAGCACCATGGAAGTGAGAGACTTAGCAAAAAAGTTAGAAGATAAGAAAGAATTATTCAAAGAATCGGGCGGAGAGTTATATATGTAACGAATAACACTTATTTTTGTGCTAGATTAAAACTAAACTTTATGAAGCCAATTGTAATTTGTTACCCAACAAAACTCGACAAAGAAGTAGAAGCTATTAATGCGATGTTTGAGGCCGGTTTGGAAGTGTTACACGTTCGCAAACCTGCCTACAGCGAGGCTGATATGGTAGCTTTTATTAATTCAATAGATGCGAAGTATCACAACAAGATCGCTCTTCACAGCAATCTGCATTTAGTTGAATTAAAAGGCCTGCGTGGTGTTCACTTCACATCATACAATCGCCATTTAATCGACGACTATAGTGATAAAGCATTACCGAAGAGTATTTCGGTTCACTCAATGAGTGAATTGATTAACCTTAGTGAATCATTTAACTATGCATTGCTAAGCCCGGTATTTGAAAGTATTTCAAAAGAAGGATATGGTCCGGCTATTGATCAGTCGGTGTTGAAGAATTATTTAAAGAAGAATCACGAAGTGCCTGTTCTGGCTCTTGGAGGCATCGACCATAAAAATGTGGATGTTGCCAAAGAGTTGGGCTTCGATGGCGTGGCTTTACACGGTCACCTGTGGGCGCAATTTGAAAAAGATGGTGACATCAATGGCGTTGTTGAACGTTTCAAAGAGGTCACTGAAAAATGGACCTAAAAAATGAATGAAAGACCTTATGTCCTGAGCATTGCCGGATTTGACCCCAGCAGTGGCGCAGGTGTTACAAGTGACATAAAAACGTTTGAACAGCATGAGGTCTGCGGCTTAGGAGTTGTTACAGCCATTACCTACCAAAACGAATCAAGTTTTGCAGGTGTTAGTTGGTTACCCTTCAAGGACATTGAACAACAACTAATTGTATTAGCTGAGAAATACACGCCTAAAGCCATCAAAATTGGGTTGATAGAATCAGAAACGATTCTGATACAAATACTGGACTGGATAAAAAAATACTGGCCGGAGTCTTTTATCGTATGGGACCCCATACTTAAAGCCTCCGCCGGCTTTCCTTTCCACTCCAACCTTCACAATACCATAGAAAAGATAGTGAGCAACACCATTAATTTGCTCACGCCCAACCTTCCGGAATACAAACAGCTTTTTGGTACACAAGCACCAGTTGATATCGTTAACAAGCTACAAACTTCTGTGCTTATTAAAGGCGGGCATCAAAGTGGCGATGAAGTATGTGATAATCTGTACACACCGGGAAATAAAGAGTGCTTTCAAGTAAAATCGCAAAAGATAAAAGGCGATTTACAAAAGCATGGTACAGGCTGTATATTATCATCGGCCATCGTTGCTGAAATAGCTAAAGGAAGTACTCTGCCTGCCGCCTGTTCAAAAGCACATTTTTACGTTAAAAAAGTAATTGGCAGTAACAACTCACTTTTGGGTTACCACCACAATATTATAGATTAAACAATCGGCTATGAATAAAAAATCCATATCCCGTCTCCAATTTATTACCTCTCCTTCAAAACAAAGCTACATGGAGCAAATACAAACGGTAGTGATGGGAGGTGCCAACTGGATACAACTTCGTATGAAGGACGATCCGATGGAAGAAATTGAAAAAACAGCTATCGAAGCATTGAGCTTCTGCATGGATAATGGTGCCACTTTTATCATGAATGACCATGTCGAAATAGCAGCTAAAATTGGCGCAGATGGCGTTCACCTGGGAAAAAACGATATGTCGCCTGCTATGGCACGTGACATACTTGGTCCACAAGCAATTATCGGTGGTACCGCCAATACTTTTGAAGATATAAAACGCCTGGTTAATGAAGGTGTTGATTACATCGGACTAGGTCCGTTCCGCTTTACCGAGACAAAGAAAAACCTAAGTCCTGTTTTAGGTACAGAAGGCTATAAAGCCATTTTAGACCAGTGTAAAGTTGCAGGAATTAACATTCCTGTTATTGCCATTGGAGGACTGGTACCCGAAGATTTTGAGGCCTTATTTACTACTGGTGTTCATGGTGTGGCCATCTCATCTTACATCACTAAAAACGAACAACCAGGAGCTGTAACGCTTGACTTACTGCAGAAGATAGGCAAACTAAGCTCGGCCAACTGGACAAAGTTTCACTGATAGAAAGCAGAAAATTAAAAGTCCGCAGAAAACAGACAATAAAAATAATATCATATAAGCTGGCGGCCTCGCCGGATAGATGACGAAGGCTAATAGCTAAAAGCTCTAAAATATGACTCCACTTAAATTAGGCGATAAAGTCTTTCAATCACGATTATTTACAGGTACAGGTAAATTTGCTTCGAATCAACTGATGCAGGATGCGATTGAAATCAGTGAATCAGAATTGGTAACGGTAGCGCTACGTCGTGTTGAGATGAACAACCAGAAAGATGACATATTGCAACACCTCAAACACCAACGCATTAATTTACTGCCTAATACGTCGGGTGTGCGAACGGCTAAAGAAGCTGTGTTTGCAGCTCAGCTGGCACGTGAAGCTTTAGACACAAACTGGCTGAAACTGGAAATACATCCCGATCCGAAATATTTGTTACCCGACCCCATAGAAACACTTAAGGCTGCTGAAGAATTAGTGAAACTTGGTTTTATTGTATTGCCTTATGTCCAGGCCGATCCTGTTTTATGTAAACGCCTAGAAGAAGTGGGTACAGCGGCGGTCATGCCACTGGGGGCTCCTATTGGATCGAACCAGGGCTTACAAACCAAAGAAATGTTGCGCATCATTATTGAGCAAAGCCAGGTGCCTGTAGTTGTTGACGCAGGTATTGGTGCACCATCACATGCCGCTGATGCCATGGAAATGGGTGCAGATGCAGTTTTAGTTAATACAGCCATCGCCGTTTCTCCCAATCCTGTTGAGATGGGTAAAGCATTTAAACTGGCTGTTGAGGCTGGTCGTATGGCCTATGAAGCCAAACTGGCAACAAAATCGATGGGTGCCGAGGCATCAAGCCCCCTGACTGCTTTCTTAGATGAATTATAGAAAATCGTTACACCTAGTAATCAGGCTTCAGACTTCGGTCTTTGGTCTCACGATATAAAAGAATGAAAACATTTGAACAGGTTCACGCTTCACATAACTGGGAAGCTACAACACAATCAATATATAATAAGACAGCTGCGGATGTTGAGCTGGCTTTAAACTCTGCTAATCCGGACCTCGAGGATTTTAAAGCACTTATTTCACCGGCAGCTGAAGCCTGCCTGGAGCAGATGGCTGTTAAGAGTCGTGCCATCACCCAACGTCGTTTTGGAAAAACCATTCAGCTATATATTCCGCTATACCTGTCAAATGCCTGTGCCAACTCATGCACCTATTGCGGTTTCAATCATGAGAATGATATCACCCGTATTACATTGAATAAAGAGCAGGTTCTGCAAGAAATTGAGGTCATCAAAAACATGGGCTTTCAGCACTTACTGCTTGTCACAGGTGAACATCCCAAAGACTGCGGATATGACTATCTTAAGGAGATGGTGGAGTTGGTTAAACCACATTTCGCATCTGTTTCAATAGAGGTTCAGCCCATGAAGCAGGAGGAGTATGAAGGTCTGATTCAACTTGGCCTGCACACTGTTTATGTATACCAGGAAACCTATCACAAAGCGCATTATAAAACCTATCATCCACGCGGTAAGAAGTCTGACTTCCCCTATCGTTTGGAAACTCCTGAACGACTTGGGAAAGCAGGTATACGTAAGGTAGGTATCGGCTGCCTGCTGGGGCTTGAAGACTGGCGCACCGATTCATTCTTTACTGCGCTGCACCTCGATTACCTTGAGAAAACCTACTGGAGGACCAAATACAGTATTTCCTTCCCTCGCCTGCGACCACATGTAGGCTCGTTTCAACCTAATTGTGAAGTAAGTGACAAGCAGCTGGCACAATTGATAATGGCCTACCGAATTTTTAATCCTGATGTTGACTTGTCTTTATCAACCAGGGAAAGCAAAAAATTCAGGAACCACATGCTTCAATTGGGTGTGACAGCCATGAGTGCAGGCTCTAAAACCGAGCCGGGAGGTTATGCTGTTTACAACAAGGCACTGGAGCAGTTTTCAGTGAATGATGATCGCAGTCCTGAAGCTATTTGCCAGATGATTAAAGATGGCGGCTATGAGCCTGTTTGGAAAGACTGGGATGATTGTATGGGATAGGTAAATGGTGCATGGAGTATAGTGCTTAGTGAATGGTGCTTAGTGCAAGTTGAATGGAGCTTAGTGTATTAGCACACTCACCTCTCACTACTCACCTCTTAACACATTTGCCTTTCTATTTGAAAATAAATATCTTGACATATGACTTATGTCAATTAAGACAAAAAGGTCTCTATTTTCTTTGATAATAACATTCGGGTGTATACATTTGCGCCCGATTCCAATGGGGTGCCTGCTACAGGCTGAGATTATACCCTTCGAACCTGGCCGGGTAATGCCGACAAGGGAACAAGTTATCTCCTATGACATCTCATTGCGGTATTAAATAATTTAAAGTAATTACTTAAACTGCGAATTTAAAATGAAGAAGTTTTATTCGATTGTAATGGCGGCTATGTTATGTTTTAGCGCCTTTGCACAAAACACTTACAATGGTCGCGTAACTGACGAAAGTGGCGAGGCACTTGTGGGTGTTAATGTCATTGTTAAACACTCCTACAAGGGTACCATCACCAATACGGATGGTCGGTTTTCCATCTCCGGTAAGGCAGACAATGCTGTACTTGTATTCTCATATGTTGGTTATGAAACACAGGAAGTAAAAGCCTCGGCTGATATGAGCGTTCAAATGGAAACATCAGCTGTATTAACCGATGAGATTATTGTTTCAGCTATCCGTGCCAGCAAAAATGTTCCTGTGGCTGCTTCTGAAATGACTTCAGAAGAAATTCAGAAGCAGAACTTTGGGCAGGACCTGCCATTTTTACTGAACCAGATGCCGAGTGTGGTGACAAACTCAGATGCCGGTGCAGGTGTTGGTTATACCGGCTTACGCATTCGCGGAGCCGATATAACACGTATCAATGTAACTGTAAATGGTATCCCGATGAATGATGCAGAGTCTCAAGGTGTCTTTTGGGTAAACATGCCCGACTTTGCTGCATCTGTTGACAAGGTACAGGTACAGCGAGGTGTCGGAACTTCAACCAATGGAGCAGCGTCATTTGGTGCATCCATTAACCTGAACACACTCAACTCTGCGGCAGAAACAATGGCCTTTATAGATAACAGCTATGGCTCATACAACACCATGAAAAACTCGGTGGCAGTGTCAACAGGCTTATTGAAAAACAATATGGCTTTCGATGTTCGCTTATCACGTATTAATTCTGATGGATTTATCGACCGTGCTACCTCCGATTTAAAATCCTATTATTTCTCAGGAGGATATTATGGCGAAAAATCAACTCTTAAGTTTATCACATTCTCAGGCGAAGAAAAAACCTACCAGGCATGGTATGGTGTACCAAAGGTAAAGCTTGAAAATGACCAGGCCGGCATGGAAAAACTGGTCATGATGGATGGATGGACAGATGCTGAAGCTGAGAACCTGTATACGTCTGATGCACGTACATTCAATAAGTACCTGTATGATAATCAAACAGATAATTACCAGCAGGATCATTACCAGCTGCATTACACCCACCAGGCAGGTGACTACTGGCAACTAACTGCAGCACAGCATTATACCAAAGGCGAAGGCTACTACGAATCGTATAAGAACGGACGTAAATTTAAGGACTATAATGTTGGCTTTGAATCCATTGATATCAATGGTGAAACCATTGAAAAAACAGATTTGATTCAGCGTAAATGGTTGGATAATGACTTTTACGGAGGTACTTTCTCTGGTATCTACACCACTGACAAACTGGAATTGATCATCGGTGGCGCCTATAATGAGTATGATGGCGACCACTTCGGTAATGTCATCTGGAGCCAGTATAATAATGGTATTCCTCATAATCACCAGTGGTACTTCAATACCGGCAGGAAAAAAGATTTTAACAGCTACATTAAAGCCACCTGGGCGCTCATGGATAACTTGTGGTTATATGGTGATATCCAGTATCGAAATGTTAATTTTTCAATGACTGGTGAACACGATGATAACTCTGATCTGACACAATCTTACAGCTTCGATTTTGTTAATCCTAAAATGGGTATCAACTATAAACTGAATCAAAATCAAAGGGTGTTCGCCTCATTTGCCGTAGCACAGCGCGAACCAACCAGAAGCGATTTCAGAGATGCTCCTGCTGATCGCAAGCCGGAGCCTGAGACACTGTACGACTGGGAGCTGGGTTATGAATACAATAGCAATAAAGCCTTTGTTAATGTGAATGGTTTTTACATGCTTTACAAAGATCAATTGGTCCAGACAGGCGAAATCAATGATGTTGGTGCTGCCATAATGGTCAACGTTCCTGATAGTTACCGTGCTGGTGTTGAGATTGAAGGTGGTGTGCTGATTACTTCCAACTTTAACTGGACTGGAAACATCGCATTATCGGCCAATAAAATAAAGAATTACACAGAGTATGTAGACAACTGGAGCTACTGGGATGATCCGGAAAATGAGCCTTATCAGTACGTGACTGAATTGGGAGAAACTGATATTGCCTTCTCTCCTTCTGTTACAGCTGCGAGCCAGTTTAACTTTATGCCGGCACAAGGGTTGACACTCTCTTTATTAAGCAAATATGTAGGCGACCAGTACATTGATAATACATCAAATGATGAGCGTATGCTGGATGCATGGCTGGTTAATGACATACTTGTTAACTATGATTTTACCATTTCGTCTGTCGGTGATTTCAACCTGGGCATTAAATTCAACAACATATTTGATGAAGAGTACGAATCAAATGCATGGGTATACCGCTACTACTATGCAGGTGAGCACGATGTACTGGATGGATACTTCCCGCAAGCAGGAAGAAATGTTATGGTTCGATTGGGTATGAAGTTCTAAAAAAGGAAATAATTGATACCATAGAGGCTGTCCGAAAATAAAATGGTTCTCATAAAGAACGCAAATAAGAAAGAACGCAAAGTTCGCAAAGTATAATGGACCCAGAATTTGGTTGTGATCCATTATACTTTGCGGTCTTTGTGTACTCTCTTAGCGACCTTTCCGTGAAGCTTACATTTCTGACAGCCTCTTCTTATTTCCCATTTAAAAATCAATTAATGATACCACATTAGTATAGGCTGCATCACAATAAAGCAGGTAACTCGAACTTAAATTGCCAATAACTTCCTTTAACCGGGCTTCATCAATGCCGGCAAACTGACCTCTTGCCTGTTCAAGAAGCTCCTCAAAACCGCTTACTTTTCTACTGCTTGCTTTCAGTACAAAAGCATATTCCGGCTCACCAAAAACAATGTTTTCTATCTCGCTTCCATCGCAATACTCCGTGTAATAATACACGCCATTGTGTTCTTGCATCGTGTAACTAAAACGATGTTCCTTGTAGTGATTTTCAGCTGCTTCAAGCCTGTCCCACTCACGGGCGTTGGCAGGTACATTGCGCTGATAGCGGAATAGATGAAAACGCTCGCTGTTATTTGAGAAAACAGGCGGCAATAAATAAGATAACTCATCTACATTGTAATGCCCAAGCTCAGTATCAGACATCAACTTATAATACTTCGACATCGATGACAGCACAAGTGTCACGTAATTATGCGAAAACTCCACAATGGAATGATTATAGAAGAATCGAAGAAAATGAAGATTATCCATGCATTCCTGTACATCTTCTTCTGTTTCTCCCGGCACATGCTTAATTACATTCACGTAGGGGTAAATACCGTTTTTTAATGCATGCTTAATAAATTGAACATTATCAGAAAACGTATTACTCTTATTCATTTTCTTCAGCAGCTTATCCGATAAACCGTCATAACCAATAAAGAGGTTTTTAAAACCTGCAATGGCCATCTTCTGCATAAGCTCATCTGAGTAATATTGGTTGGGAATAATTTCGGCCCAAAAAGAAAAATCTTCTTCAGTCTTATATTTAAGGTCGATGAGCAGATCGAGAAGTGATTCAAAGTGCTTCAGACTTCCAAAGGTATCACTGTCAACAAAAGTGAAGGTAGTGAGTCCATGTTGTTCATTGATGGCCGCTATCTCATTCACCACACACTGCGGACTGCGGGCGCGCAACTTATATCCCTTATTAAAATCGCAGAAGTTACAACGGTGCCAGTGACATGAACGAATGGAATTGATGGGAATACTTATCTGCTCCCTATCCTCCTTGTCAGGAAAGGCTTCCAGGTAATCACTGTAATCAGGATATATATAAGCCTCAAAATCAAGATACTCACTTTTAGTTTGCTCCGACTGTTTAATACTGTTCCCTTCACGATAAAACAAGCGGGGAACGTCTGCTAAGTTGCTACCTTCATCTATTAATTGTTTCGCCAGTTCCAATAAGGGATACTCACCTTCTCCCCAGCTTGCATAATCGAATGCCGAACAAAGTTTCAAGGCCTCATGTGCCACTTCATCACTACCAAAGCCGCCAACGACCACTTTCACATGAGGGGCAATCCTTTTTAATTCCTGAGCCAGAATAATGCCTGGTATCCATTGGTTAAACTTGGCAGTGATACCAAAAAGCTTGATTTCACTAAAGTCAATTGCCTTTAGGCCTTCACGTATACAAGAAATAATCTCCTGCTTTGAATCTTCTATAAACTCTGAATAATAGTGAACATCAGTACTTAGGTAATCAGTATTTAATGCTTTTAGTTTGGACTCAATGCGTTTGTTGCCCATACCATTGCCATATTCATCATTGACAATCGATATGAATGGTAGCAAACGATCCTCTGTATCTTCACTATCGGTGAAAGCCCTCATTACCGAAAGGTCAAAATTCCAGTACTTGATGTCTGTTTCTATGCCATTGACTGTCATAAACTTTTTCAGAACAGACAATGAAATAGAAGGACTATAAATATCAGCAGGCGGTAAACAGTTTAAAAGAATCTTCATATGGTAATTAATATGATACTGGCATTTTTGAATAATTGTGCAAAGGTAGATAATTATAAAGTAAGAGGTGCCGGCATCTGTGAAAGCATTTGGAAAGATGTTTAACAATCCACACTTTCATTTCATGACCTCATATTGCTGCTTCGTGCAAAAGATTTGTCGTTTTTTGTATCGCGCACGACATTAATACAATAACATTCCTATATTTGTATCGCACACGACATATATTTACAATATGAAAATAACAAACTATTTAAAAACAGCATTAAGAATAGTATTAGGATTAGCCTTGTGTTATGCAGGAACAGGGCACCTATTTTGGCTAAGGCAGGAGTTTACAGCACAGGTACCTCACTGGGTACCACTAAGCACTGACCTCGTTGTGGTTTTGTCGGGTATCGTTGAAATTTTACTGGGATTATCCCTTATCCTGCTTCCAAAATTCAAACAGTATACCGGGATCATGACGGCCTTGTTTTTTATTGCCATCTTTCCTGGGAATATTTCGCAATATATCAATGAAATAGATGCTTTTGGCCTGAATAGCGACCAGGCACGATTATCCAGGCTGTTTTTCCAACCATTACTGGTAGTTTGGGCAATATGGTCAACAAACGCCTGGCAAAAAATCAAAAATAAATAGATAATTATTACTAAACCGATAAAATGATGAATACTAATTTTCACCAGTTTGAAGCTGACAGCCTGCAAGGCAAAAGCATTAAAATGAGCGATTACAATGGTAAAACAGTACTGGTTGTAAATACGGCAAGTAAGTGTGGACTTACTCCTCAGTACGAAGGTCTGGAAGCACTCTATCAAAAGTACAAAGACAAAGGCCTGGTTATATTGGGTTTTCCCTGCAACCAGTTTGGGAACCAGGAACCGGGCGACGCGAAATCAATATCGGAAGGATGCCTTATTAATTATGGGGTGAGTTTCCCAATGTTTGCGAAAGTAAATGTCAATGGCGAGCAGGCGCACCCGTTATTTAAATACCTGAAGAGCGAACTTGGCGGGCTGTTTGGCAGTAAAATCAAATGGAATTTCACCAAATTTTTAATTGATGCCGAAGGAAAGCCCCTTAAACGTTTTGCCCCTATCACTAAACCCGAAAAAATAGATCAATACTTGTCTGATATTTTAGATTAGTTTTGTAGTGGTTGAAGTCAGGATAAATATTTTTCGCCAAGAACGCAGATTAAGACAATCGCAAAGAACGTAAAGTCATAAAAGTGAGCCTTCTATAATTTGCGGGCTTTGCGCAATTCTTTCCTGTCTTTGCATGGAATATAAATTCAGCACAGCCCCCTTAAATAATAAAATAATAATGGCATACGAACAATTAAAATTGGAAAATCAGCTCTGCTTTCCTGTTTATGCTGCATCCCGGTTAATCACCAGGGAGTATCAACCGCATCTAGACAGGCTCGGCATCACCTATCCTCAATACCTCGTATTTATGTTATTATGGGAAAAGGATGAACGAAGTGTTAATGAAATAACGCAAAAACTCATTCTTAACACCAATACTGTTACGCCACTTCTTAAAAGAATGGAGAAGCAAGGTTTTATCACCCGAAGCAGATCACCCGAAGATTCGCGCAAAGTAATCATAAAACTTAGTTCTAAGGGTCTGAACCTGCAGGAAGAGGCAGCCCTTATACCAGAATCACTGGTAAAGAAGATTGCCGGTGAAAACATTGATATGGATGCTCTAAAACGATTAAAAAAGGACCTGGATCAGCTCATTGATCTACTTAACAAATAGATAAAGGAGACTTCACCCCTCTAAACTGCCTTCTGTTTTATTATTTTAGGTTTGGGGAGATTAACGGAAATTTTAGTTTCTCCGTTGATGAAAAGTTTAATAATAGTATAGCTGTATGTCAGGCTGAATTGAAAATCGACGCAGTCAAAGCCTGATACATCAAAACTTGGGGCAACGCCTTTTAGTGTTCGAAAAGAAGTTTTATAAACGTATAGATCTATGCATCATGTAAATCAGCTCTCCTCCTTACAAAAAGGAGGAGTCCGGTGAGGTACGAACCGGGAGGTGGTTTTAGAAACTTTTGTAACAATTT